>CAMEOL010000073.1 GCA_945929765.1 uncultured Gemella sp. | reverse complement strand
GTGATTAATGTAGTATTGTCCTGATCTTTCTGCTTCTTCTTTGATAGCATCTTGAGCTTGTTTTTTTGTACCTACAAATAACATTTTTCCACCTTGGTCTGCTACTGATTTAACAAACTCATAAGCTTCATCTACTTTTTTTACTGTTTTTTGTAAGTCGATAATATAAATTCCGTTTCTTTCCGTGAAGATATATTTATCCATTTTTGGGTTCCATCTTCTAGTTTGGTGACCAAAGTGTACCCCTGCTTCTAATAATTGTTTCATTGAAATAACTGGCATAGTTATTTTCCTCCTTGGTTTTTTCCTCCGGCATTTTCATGCTAGTTGTAGACATACGCACCAAACAACTAAATCTAACGCCGTGTGTTTTTTTGTTGATTTTTACTCAACTTTATTAATTATAAATTATGAACAAAGAAAAATCAAGTCTTTTAGCCTATCTTTCAAAAAAATATCTTTTCTGCAAAATTAATTCTTTTAAAATATACTCCCCTAATAACTAATTATTATTTTTTAACAAAAATAATTTATTCAATTCTAAAAAAAAATTTTATGGTTACTTTTAAAATATACGAACCTCAATTTTTTTGACAACGCTTTTATAATTTGTTATATTATATATGCGAATAGAAATTAATAAAATTATAAAGGAGTAAACTTATGGCAAATTTTGATGTAGTTATTAAAGGAACTGGTATGGGGATTGGAGAAGAAGCTCTAACTAATAATCTTATGAAAGGATTCCTACACACTCTTACTTTAAAAGAAAAACTCCCACAACATATAATTTTTTATGGAGAAGGAGTTAAACTAGCGGCATACGGTTCTATCTGTTTAGAAGATTTAAAAGCACTAGAAGAAAAAGGTGTTAAAATTATGTCATGCGGTATTTGTGTTGATTACTATGATTTATCTGATGAAATTGAAGTAGGGACAATTACTACTATGTCTGAAGTAGTAGATATTTTATCAAATAGTGATTCTGTAATAATACCTTAATTTTTAATGGGTTGAACACAAAGCGTTCAACCCTATTTTTATAGGAGAAAGAAAATGCTAAATAAATTTTTACCTTTCACAACAACATTAATAGGAAGTATGCCTCGTTCTAATGAGTTATTACAACTTAAAGAAGATGCAAAAGCAAATAAATCTTCTTTAAATGAATATAATAAAAAAGTAAAAGAAGAAACAGCTAAAATTATCGATATTTTTGAACGAACTAATATCGATGTTATAGTTAGTGGCGAATTAACTAGAGATAATTATATGAGTTATATTGCAGAAAAAGTTGACGGAGTAAAGTTAATGACAATGGAAGAAATAAAATCTTATCTTCAGAGTGAATCAGCTTTTAATGATAGTTTGGACAAAATGGACGCTGCAGATAACAGTATGAATAATCCGATATGTGTAGATAAAATAAGCACAAATACCCCATTAAACTTAGAAGAATTAGAATTAATTAAATCTCTATCTGACAAAGAATTTAAGATTACTATACCTAGCCCATATTTACTTACAAGATCTATGTGGTTTAAGGAAATTTCAGGAAAGGCTTATAGAAATCGCAAAGAATTAGGTAAGGACGTCGTTGAACTTATATTAAATGAAATTAGACGTCTTATAGCTAATGGTGTTAAAATTATACAAATAGACGAGCCTATTCTTTCTGAAGTAGTCTTTACTACTGAAGAAAACAATGATCCATCGTTCTATTGAGGTGCTTTGTCAGAAAAGGTCAAGGTTGATCGAGAATTAAAATTTGCGGGTGATTTACTAGCACCAATATTTTCTGAATTAAATAAATACCCCGACGTGATTAGCATTATGCATGTTTGTCGTGGAAATTGGACATGTGACGAGAGTGTATTACTAGAAGGAGCATACGATAAATTAAGTAATTTCTTTGATAAATTGGATGTAGATATGCTAGCTTTAGAATTTTCTACTCCTCGTGCAGGAGAGGTAGACTTACTATTTAAAAACAATAAATTAAGTAAAAAAATAATGTTAGGCTTCGGATGTATAAATCCTAGAAGTAATATTATAGAATCTCCAGAAAAAATTATAGCTTCTGTTGAAAAAGTTCTAAAATTTTTACCTCCAGAGCGAATTTGGTTAAATCCAGATTGCGGTTTTGCTACATTCTCTAAAAGACCACTTAATCCATATACAATAATCGAAAAAAAACTTTTAGCAATGACTACAGCAGCAAAAATATTACGTGAAAAATATAGCAAAAATTCTTAAATGAAAAATTGATTATAAAATAAATACGGGTGTATGGATTTTCTCCATGCCCCGTATTTATTATACAACCAATATATCAAGAGTCGTTTGCACTTTTCCTCTTGGCATATTTTTGCATTTCGTTTTATTATTATTGCGACCGACAGAAAAATGTTTTTCTAGAACGGCTTTATTATCAGCTTTTTTCTCTTTTATTAGCTCCCAAAAAATATTTGACTTGAACAACAATCTCTAATTACAGTTATCTAGAAAATATTTTTTTATTTTTACTTGTTTATTTGTTTTTATATTAAGATTTGACGTAATTAAAGAACTTTTCTAATACCATTTCTGATAAAATTGGAGTTTGTTCAAAAATTATTACAGGTAATTTTGCATTAATTAGACTTTGATGAAATTCAGCACTAATTTGTAATACAAAAACTAAATATATACATACAAATATTATTAAATATATTTCTACAAATCCTAGTACAGCTCCTAACAACTTATTTGCTGTGTTAATTACAGGTAATTTAGTAACTAATCCCAACATATTCCCTACTAGTTGAATTCCAAATCTAACTATAAAGAATATAAGGAAAAACGCAATAATTTTGTAATAACCTGCAGAAATATCTAATCCCGCTAAACTATCATTAAATTTATTTACTAATTCATTACTAGCAGGACTGGCACTAAAGAAAATCAGTGCCAATCGACTACTTAAAGCAAAAGAAACGATATACCCTAATACAACTGCTACTATATTAAACAGTTGTCTAACCATTCCTCTGCTATAACCCAAATACGTTCCTAATAACAAAAGAACAATTATTATAATGTCTATCATTTTACACCTCTTTTAAATATTTCCGACTACTCAAAAACGCTATTTTTATAATCAATTTTGTTGAGTAGTCCAAAAAATTATTAATATAATACTAAGTTTCTATAAAATAATCGTATAAAGCAATTAATTAATTCATATATATAGTTAGATTGCGATAATTACGATTTTTTAAGCATTCAACTCCAGTAATTATTTTATTCTATTCCAAATACATATGGATAAACAGGTTGACCAGATTCTACTACTTCTATTTCTACATCAGGATAATCATTTTCTATTAACTCCTGAACGAAGTTTGTAGTTGCTTCATCACTATCTTCTCCTAAATACATAGTTAATATTTCTGAATCTCCATCAATCGACTCTTCAAACAATTTTTTGATTGACATTTTAATATCTTCATTTGCACAAATTATCTTACCATCAAGTATCCCCATATATTGTGATTCTTTAATCTCAACTCCTTGAATATTAGTATCACGTACAGCATAAGTAACTTCTAATGTTTTGATAGTATTTAATGCACTTTGCATATTATTATAATTTTCTTCTGGTGTTAATTCAGGATTAAATACCATCAACGCTGATACACCTTGAGGAGCTGTCTTTGTTTCTACAACATATACATTTTCATCAACTAGTTCAGCTGCTTGTTTAGCCGCCAATTGAATGTTTTTATTATTAGGGAATATATATATATTCTCAGCATTAACTGCTTCAATAGCTTTAACCATATCTTCTGTTGATGGATTCATTGTCTGTCCACCCTCTACTATAAAGTTAGCTCCTAAAGATTTCATTAATTCACTTAGTCCCGATCCCATAGAAACTGAGATATTCGCAAACTTAGTTTTTTCTTTTTTTACTTCTTTTCTTGCTTCTTCTTTTCTTAAAACTTCTCTATGCTGCTCACGCATATTCTCTGATTTAATTTTAATTAATTCTCCGTATTGTTGTCCATAATTAAAAACATCACCTGGTCTTTCAGTATGAATATGTGTCTTTGCATATTCATTATCAGCTATAACTAATAAAGAATCTCCAAATTTACTTAAATCTTCTCTAAATTTTTCTTCGTTAAATATTTTTTTATCTTTTTCTAATCTAACCGTAAATTCTGTACAGAATCCATAGACTATATCTTCTGGAGACATAAAATCCATACTACTGTGATCATCTTCAAATGTCATATTGATTATGTCAGTTTTCACTTCACTTAATCCTTCAATTTCCTCACCTTTAAGCGCAGCTAAGAACCCTTGATAAACACATACAAGACCTTGTCCTCCAGAATCTACTACTCCTACTTCTTTTAATATAGGTAACAATTCCGGTGTGTTTTGTAATGATTTTTGCGCAGCATCTAATATCGCTTCCATTACTGCTATAACAGAATCTGTTGTTTCACTAGCTTTTACTCCTGCCTCCGCTGATTCTCTAGCTACTGTTAAAATTGTTCCTTCTACAGGTTTCATGACTGCTTTATATGCAATTGTTACCCCATTTTGAACAGCTGCAGCAAATTCTTTTGCATCGATTTCATCTTTATCTTCTATGTACTGAGATAAACCACGGAATAATTGTGATAAAATAACTCCCGAATTCCCTCTTGCTCCCATAAGCAATCCTTTTGAAAATGACTTACCTAATTTCCCTATGCTTTCTACAGTATTTGCTCTAGTTTCTGTAGCACCTGAAGTCATTGATAAATTCATATTAGTTCCAGTATCACCATCTGGGACTGGAAAGACATTTAGAGAGTTTATTTTTTCTGCATTTTTAGCTAAATTCCTTGCTCCTAAGTCTATCATTTGAGCAAAAATTAAACCGTTAATTTTTTTCACAATTGTTCCTCCTAATTATTTACTACTTTTATACCTTGAATATGGATATTAACAGCATCAATATTCACACCAAGTGTCTTTTCAATTTGATATTTTACAGTTGTTTGAACATTATTTGCAATTGCTGATATCTTTGTACCATACATTACAATAATATGTAAATCAATAGTAAGACTATCATCTATCCTATTAACTACAATTCCTTTTGCATAATTTTCTTTTCCTAATATATCAGTAATTCCATCTTTTACTTGATTTTTACTAGCCATTCCTACAATCCCATAGCAACTAACTGTAGCACCGCCTGCTACTGAAGCTATGACATCGTCTGTTATCATAATAGTTCCAAAATTATTTTTTATTTCAATAGCCATGTTTTTTCCTCCTAATATATTAATATATAGTAAAACGGCATAGAAATTATTATATCATGCCTATATATAAATTGCAACAAAACGAAAACATACCTAACTATAAGATAAAAACAAAGAAAATTTTCAAGAAATTTATTTTGCTAAAAAACGTGAAATTAATTATACATATGCTAATGAAAAATCAATATTAACTTATATAAAGTTTAATAAATAAATTTTTACTCTTTTTCTTGATATGTCTTTTTTAATTTCACGCTATATTTTTATTATAAATTTTTATTTTATTATGGTAACTTTTAACAATACGTATGCTCTTGTTTATTTTCTATTCTGTGTTTTTATCGCTTTTATTTGTTCTTTTATTTAATTCTTCTATTAACTTAGTATCATAATA
>CAMEOL010000072.1 GCA_945929765.1 uncultured Gemella sp. | reverse complement strand
CACTTCATGGTCAGTAATATCCTCAAAATTATCGACTATTTCGGAAATGCCATCTTTTACTATATTATAAATATATTCATGAGAAAAATTCTCACCATCTATAATTTTATTACGCTCGTTATAAATTATATTACGCTGCAATCTCATACTCTCATCAAATTCTAGAGCTGTACTTCTTATATTCATAGAACGAGAATCACTATTTTCTTGAGCTTTATTAACTAATTTTCTTAATTTATTATTTGTTATTTCTATTGGATTTTGGAAATCTTCATTTCTTCCGTAACGATAAAAATATTCTTTAACTTTTTCGCCACCAAACTCAACCAACAACTTATCTTCCAACGAAACAAAAAACTTACTGAAACCTGGATCCCCTTGACGTCCTGATCTACCTATAAGTTGCAAATCCATACGCCTACTCAACATTCTCTCTGTTCCAATTACAGCAAGACCACCTAATTCTGCTACGCCATCACCTAATTTGATATCAGTACCACGACCTGCCATTATAGTCGCAACGGTAACCGCTCCTTTTTGGCCAGCTTCTTTAATAATCAAAGCTTCTTTTGCAACATTGTGGGCATTCAAAACATTGTGGGCAATTCCTTCGTTAAGTAATATTTCCGAATATATCATAGACATGTCTACATTTCCTGAAATTAACAATACTGGCTGCCCTTTAGAATGTAATTCCTTAACTAATTTTATAGAAGCGTATATTTTTTCTGGTAATGTTGCATATATTTCATCTTCATAGTCAACTCGAATAATTGGTCTATTCGTTGGGATTTTCACTACTGCCATATTGTAAGTTTTTATCAATTCTTCTTCTGCAACTTTACCCGTACCTGTCATACCTGCAATTTTTTTGAATAATTTAAAGAAATTTTGATATGTAATAGATGCCATTGATCGCATACTAGCAGTAATTTTAACTCCTTCTTTAGCTTCCAACGCTTGATGCTGCCCACCTTGGAGCTTCGTTCCTTCAAGAACACGACCACTACTTCTGTCTATTAATTTCACTTCATCATCTTCTACAATATATTCTTTTCCTTTTTCGTAAAGTTTATTAGCTCTTAAAGCTAAATTTATATGACGTGCAAACTCCAAACTCTTATTATTAAATAAATTATCTAAATCAAAAAATCTTTCAGCTTCTAGATAACCTCTAGTATTAAACCAAGTTTCTCTTTTCTTCGTATTAAACTTATAATGTACATTTTCTTCAAGAGTTTGTACAAAAGTATCTGTAATATTATATAAATTCGATTGTAACCTAGGTGCACCAGAAATAATTAACGGCGTTTGTGCTACATCTAACAATATTTCGTCAACTTCATCAATAATTACGTAACTAAATTTAGGCAAGAATTTTTCTTGTTTTGACGATGCCAAATTTTCAGAAAGATAATCAAAAGCAAGTGCACTATTTGTCGTATAAACAATATCTCTAGAATAAGCTAACTTTTTGTGAATAGGTGTTGCAATATCTTTAACTTTCTGACCATATTTTATTGCTTCTGCAGAAGTAAGACCCAAAAAAGTATATACTTGACGCATTTCTTCATAATCTCTTAGTGCAAGATATTCATTTGTAGTTACTAATATTGTACTTTCTCCTGATATAGCATTCAAATATAATGGCATTGTTGCTGTTAAAGTCTTACCTTCTCCTGTTTTCATTTCGGCTACATTCCCTTGATGGAGAACGATAGCACCCATAACTTGCACATCAAAGGGATACATACCTAAAATTCTCTTACAAGCTTCTCTTATAGTAGCATAGGCCTCAGGTAATAGTTCGTCTAAAGTAGTTCCAGATGCATACATATTTTTGAATTTAAACGTTTGTTCACGTAATTCATCATTAGACATGTTCGCCATAGTTTCAGCAAAGCTATTTACTTTAGCCAAAATTTTATTTATTTTTCTTAATCGTCTCTTATCAATTAAAAAATAATCTACATTCGACAAGTTCTATTCACCTCCTGTACTAATGACTCTATTCTGTAACTATTATCAAAAAGATCATTAACAAATTTATAGTCAACCTTATCTTCTAACTCTTGCCCATAAAAATATAACTTATTCTTTGCATTTAATTCATTTATCGACTTACCAATATTTGCATTATAAAGATTATTAACTTTAATTAACTCCTCATATTCTTCTCTATTTTGAAAATTATCAAAAAGATAAACTTTTGCTAAAATTTTTGTAGAATAATATAAAGACGCAACATTTCCAATACTACTATAACTCAAAAAATTAACATCTTTATCTCTATGTTCTTCTCTTATAACTTTAATCTTCTCACCAATATCCGTAGAGATATAACAATTTCTACTTTCTGGTCCATTTACAACAACTAAATTTTTTATGTTTTGTAAATATACACTATTATCATTTACTATTGAATTAATCGATTTATCCATAAATAAAATATTTATATATCTATGTTCTTTATCTTCATTTCTTAAAAACAATCTATCGTCAAAATCATTAACCAAAGAAGAATCTGAAAGCCTAATATTTCTAAATACCATTTCATGTGCACCCGCATTAAACAATTCCATTTTATACTTAAATGTCTTTTCTGGAAAAACAAACTTTCCTTCACCATTTTTTATAAAATCATATTGTATTAAATCGTTGTATATGTCATAGAAACTAACCTTCACATAAACCGTATTTTTCGGGGTAATATCAGCATTAAGTTTTATTGTATATTCTTTTCCTGGTATTAATATCGGCAATTGAGGTATAATTCTCTCTGATTGATAATTTGTTAATGAAGACCAAGATTTAATTATTATACCCGTATGTGCCAAAACATTTTTGTAATTTACAATCTTTGTTTTGAAATCAAAGTCTAATGACGTTCCATATAAATAACTATTTTTTCCTAGACTGTCCCAATATACTATAGTATCTAAATTAGTCTTTGTATTCATCTCTATTAAAATCCTTCACCATAATATCTTTATATTGTTCATAAAACCAAGCGATAATATTTGCTGTTGCATCGCTGTGTCTACCTTCTAATCCCCTCGACAAAACAATTGTATCTTTATTTTTCAAACTATTAATAATGTCGTAATAAGCAGTTCGATCATAATCATCATCTCTCATATACGAACATATTATTTTCGTATGATTCAAGTCTGCATTATCAAATACTTGCCAAAAACGTTCATTTAACTTTTTAGCTGATTCTATCGACAATTCTCCTATGTGAAATTTTACAATATCAAGAGACGTATTAAATACTCCAGGAGCTATTAACTTTTGATTAATTGCTATATTCCCTATATTAGCTAATGGTAAACCAACCAATATAGCGTGCGCTTCTAATTTCGCACCATAATATAAAGCTCCACATGTTCCCATAGATAACCCGGCTGTAACAACTTCATTCTTATTAAAACCTAAATAATCTAATTTCTCATTGATTTTTTCTACAACTTTATTTTCAAGCTGCTTTGTTCCAAAATAGAAAGCTCCACCTTCTAATCTTGGGTCTGTAATTAAAACAAAAGGAGAACCTAAATCTTTTATCATATTATATCCTTCAAATCCCTCTGCTGTTCTATACCCAGAGAAATAAACATTTAAAGGTGGCTTCAAATCACCTGGTTCAAAATAAAACAATATTTCTTGACGAGTTGTATCATCTACTATTCTATCCGCACCTAACACCATATTACCATAATGTTTTCTTGAAATTCTATGATGGATAATACCTAGCTTTAGTAATCCTTCCCCTTTAGCAAAAACAGAAATAGAAATATAACAATCTTTCGGCGTTTCTAAAACTATCTTATCTTTTAAATCATTTTCATCGAAAATAACAGTTTTTTCTATTTTATCTACACTTCCTCTTAATATATAAGAAACTTTATAAAATATACTTACAGTATCTTCCTTTATATATTCTGGCCAAAATTCTATGACCTGATCATTAAGAATATCTTTATTATAAACATAGTAGGCTAATTGATTAAATTCACTACCAAAATCACCTTCTAAATTTAGATAACTATTGCCATCAAAACTTACTTTACCAGTAAAATTTTTATTTAATCTATAATTTTCTACACCTATTCTATCCCCATACTGTCTAAAAGAAAAACATTTCTTAATATCTGAAAATAATAATTCCAGATTAGAAAGATCAGCTAATTGAGGGCAAAACTTCTTAACAAAAACTCTTATTTCTGTAGAAACATCTTCTATAGATCCGTTATACAAAATAGCATAAGGCTTTGCAATTTTACTCAACAATTTAGCACCCGCAACAGTCAATTTAGATATATCTTCAATTACTATAGCAGCATACTTAACTTTACTTCTTTTAATATAAAATCTAGTATAATTACCTATTTTCTTACGTTTTATTTTCTTTGGAACTAAGATTGTCATTTTCTCTATTTCTTTATAAGTATTCGAAACTATTTTAAAGTCATCTTGATCATAACCAGTTATTTTATTATCTGATACATATAATACTTTAGTAACCATTTTCTAATCCTCTAATCTCTTTTTCCACTGTTTAACTAATTCTGAACCTGTATACTTTAAAATTTGTTGAACAGAATAAACTAATGATTTATTCCAGTTTTCTAATCCCACATAGTAGTAATCTATTACATTTCCTATTTCAGAAAAATCTTTAATAATCATACCGTTTTTCCCAGGAACTACGTATTTTGTTTCAACTGAATTAACTTGAGGTATCCCTGAGCTTATCCCAGTTATAGTAGACAGCGTATCTGGATTACTACCAAGATTAAAAATCAATCGAACATACTCTAAAGTATTAATAAGATCAATCTCGTTATTTATTATTGCTACATCTATTTCTACATCTTGATGCTTACGTTCATTAAAAATCTCGAAATTGTTTTCGAATTTATTTTTATCTTTAACTTTTCTTTTTAACTTCTCTTCAAATTCATCAATCAATAAATTATCTACTAATTTGAATAAATCTTTCTCTTTATAAATTTTTCCATAAGTACCTAAAACCAAAGAAATATTTTTATTATCTTGGATTTTATAAAACATCTGTTTCAATACTTCTTTCAATTCATCATTATTATGATTATCACAATGAATATAAGTAATTAATTCTTTTTTTCGTTGACTCTTACCTAATTCTAGACGAGTATCATATATAGAAATATTCTCTATTTTTTCTTTATCTCTTTGTTCCAAAATTATTTCTTTTAATTGACTTTCTAATATTGGATTATCAACAACTACAAATTTAGCTTTAGATACTATATCATTCAGCATCTCTTTATTATCAAGTGACATCCTGTCTTCATAAAACGATAATACAATATTATTATCTTTTGCTACATTAAATATTAAATCGTTGTGAACTTCATTGGCAGAAACAATAATATTGTTACTTGAATCAACAAAAATTTTACTAAGTTTTTCAATAATTAATTCTTCAATATTTGCATATTGTTGTTTATTAAAATTGTTTTCTATATTAGTATTTACTACGACAGTACCATTAAACAAATTCTCTCTAATTACCCATTGACCACTTAAATTCAAATAATCTTGAAAACTTTCTTTACCATCTTCAAAATAAAGTATACTAGATAAGAAACCACGATCATCAAAAACAAAATTTTTTGTAGGTAATTCGTCTTCGAAAAATATAATTGACATTATAGTACCTTGATCGGTAAACAAAATATTCGCATATTTTT
>CAMEOL010000071.1 GCA_945929765.1 uncultured Gemella sp. | reverse complement strand
GGATTTTTCTCCATGCCCCGTATTTATTATACAACCAATAATATTAAAGAACCGAAGTTATTAGTATAAAAGTTAGTAAATTTTTATATTGTATGATATAATTTTATAAAAATAATTATTCAAGGAGTTATTATGGCTAAGGTAGAGAGTTTTGAATTAGATCACAATGAAGTAAAGGCGCCGTATATTCGTAGAGCAGGCTTAGAAGTTCATGATAGTGGGGCGGTGGTAAGTAAATTTGATTTACGTTTTTTACAACCTAATAAAGATGCTTTTCCTACTGGAGCGATGCATACTTTGGAGCATTTATTAGCAATAAATATGCGTGATTATTTGGATGGTATAATAGATATAAGTCCTATGGGGTGTAGAACAGGTTTTTATATGATTACTTGGGGAGAGCCCACAATAGAAGAAGTTCGTTTAGCATTAATAAAAACTTTAGAAATTGTTGGGCAGACAGAAATAGTGCCTGCAACGACAGCTAAAGAATGTGGTAATTTCCGTGATCATTCATTATTTGGAGCGAAAATTTATGCTTCAGAAGTTTTAGAAAAAGGATTTAGTTTAGATCCTTTTGAGAGAAAATTATAAATAAAAAATGTTGTTTAATGATTTATAAAGAATATAATGGAGCGATACTTACAAATGAAAATTTCTTAGGGAATGCGTTTGTTTGTGTCGCTTCATATATTTTATAATTATCTACTTTTATATTTTTGATATAAGTTTAACAAGCTAGAACTTTTATTTATCAAGGGGAGTTTTTTATTTGCTATTTTACATATAGACAGGTTAATTGGTAGAAAATAGCTATAAGGAAACTGAGAAATTAGTAAGAAACAAATGCTGAGGAAATATAAAAACAATATAAAAATTATTAGTTTTAAATTATCCGAAAAACTTAGAGGTAACTACTAATAAAATTAATAGAAACACCACAAAAATAAATGTTTTATTACATCTAATTTTTAAGTTCACAATATTAAAGGCTAACCCGATAGTTAGAATGCTCCATATTAGATGGACTATCTATCAAACAGTTAACAATATCAAGATTTTGAATTTTAATCTTTGTTAATTTTTTAACTTTTGGGTTAGCCTCATTTTATATTTTATTAATCTCTATATTAATAAAACGTCTTTTATTTTTCGATTTTTGTCATGTTGCGCATATATGGGCGTAAAACTTCTGGAATTGTTATTGATCCATCTTCGTTTTGATAATTTTCTATTATCGCTGCGACAGTTCTACCTACAGCAAGTCCAGAACCGTTTAATGTGTGAACAAATTCAATTTTTCCAGTTTCTTCACGACGGAATCTTATGTTTGCACGACGTGCTTGGAAGTCTGTACAGTTTGAACATGAGCTAATTTCTTTATATGCATTGTAACTAGGAAGCCACACTTCTAAGTCATAAGTTTTTGCACTACAGAATCCTGTATCTCCAGTAACTAGTGTAATTACTCTGTATGGAAGTTGTAGTTTTTTTAGAATATTTTCTGCATGTGAAGTCATTAGTTCTAATTGATCGTATGATTCTTCTGGTTTAGCGAAGCGAACCATTTCAACTTTATCGAATTGATGTAGACGGATTAATCCTCTTGTATCACGTCCTGCACTTCCAGCTTCAGAACGGAAACAAATA
This sequence comes from uncultured Gemella sp., assembly GCA_945929765.1. Classification (GTDB taxonomy): domain Bacteria; phylum Bacillota; class Bacilli; order Staphylococcales; family Gemellaceae; genus Gemelliphila. The sequence goes on along the minus strand of CAMEOL010000071.1, from coordinate 4,095 downwards.
CTGAATGCTGTTAGTCCTTTTGGTAGATCAGCTTCAGTTAATATTTCATTTGAGTGGTAATTAGTAAGTGGCACTTCTGCTGTTGGTATTAATGTTAATCCTTCTGATTCTACAGTATAAACGTCTTCTAGGAATTTAGGGAATTGACCTGTTCCGAATAAAGAATTTTTGTTAACTAGTTGTGGAACCATCATTTCTTGGTATCCGTGTTCAGTAACGTGAGTGTCTATCATAAAGTTAATTAAGGCACGTTCTAACAAAGCTCCTGCATTTTTGTAGAATAAAAATCTACTACCACTAACTTTAGCTCCACGTTCAAAGTCTGCTATATCTAATTCTTCTAATAAGTCCCAATGAGCTTTAGGTGCGAAACCGAAATCACGTACTTCGCCTATGCGACGTATTTCTATATTTTCACTTTCGTCTTCTCCGTGTGGTGTTTCATCAGAAACTAAGTTAGGTATACGAGAAATAATTTCATGTAATTTTTCATCTATTTCTTTTACTTCTACATCTAGTTTTGTAATAGTATCAGAAACTTTTTTCATCTCGGCAATTACATCTGATGCGTCTTCTTTACGACGTTTAAGTATCGCTATTTCTTCACTAGTTTTATTGCGAACAGCTTTTAAGTCTTCTACTTTTACTAGTAGTTCACGACGGTTTTTGTCAAGATCAAGAATCGTATCAACTATTGTAGTATCGTCTCCTCGTTTTGCAATTTTTTCTTTTACTAAATCTGGTTGTACTCTAATTAATTTAATATCTAACATAATATTCCTCCTAAAAATGTATAATAAAAATCCCTCACGTATAAATAATATACGTAAGGGACGATTGAGTTTCGTGGTTCCACCCTAAATTCAGCCAAGGCTCTCTACTTTTTCACATAAAAGTTCATGAATTCGACTTTTTATATAGTAGAATTTTAAAGTGATTAATAAGTATTTGCACCAACCATACTCTCTCTAAAATAATCATTCTCTAAAACATGTCTATATCGAATATTTATATTCAATTTTAATAATATTTTACAGTCAATATATTTTTTTGTCAAGAAAATATGATTTATTTATAACTTTGTTACTTTAATTTATTAATTATAGCTTCTTGAATTTCTTCAAATTGTGCAGGTTCTAATTTTTGAGGCGGCCATTTAATTTCTAAGTTATCAAAGTTACTACTTTTGTCTTTGTATCTTGGGACAATGTGGAAGTGTAAATGAAATACAGATTGACCTGCGTATTCTTCGTTGTTTTGGAATATGTTAACTCCATCTGCTCCGAAGCTATCTTTAACGGCATTTGCTACTTTAGGTAAGGCTGCTCCTATATGAGCAGCAGTTTCACTATCGCAATCAAATATGTTTCTAAAATGCTTCTTTGGTATTACAAGTGTATGACCTTTAGTAATAGGGAATACATCAAGGAAGGCATAAACATAGTCATTTTCATAAATTTTGTAGCTCGGTATTTCTTTGTCTAATATTTTTTCGAAAATAGTTTTTTCCATAATTAGCTCTCCTTTTAATTGTTTAGTCTAATTTTTCTAATGTATTAGTTAATATTTTTTTCAAATTAACGCTAATTTGTTGTGCTGTTTTTAGGACATGTTCGTGATCGTGTTTGCGTTCTTGGATCCCTGTAGCCATATTTGTTGCACAAGCTAGAACGGCAACGGGAAGGCCGGCGTGATTAGCAGCAATAACTTCAGGTACTGTAGACATTCCTACCAAATCACATCCCATAGTTTTGAATGCTTGTATTTCTGCACGAGTTTCGAAGTAAGGACCCATAAAGAATCCGTATGTACCTTGGTGTAAAGTAATATTTAGTTCTTTAGCTGAATTTAGTAAAGTATTCACTAAAGTAGGATTGAATGGAGTAGTCATATCAACAAATCTACTACCCAATCTTTCGTCGTTAGGGCCTATTAAAGGATTATCCGTTACTAATGATATGAAGTCGTCTAAACAAACGATATCTCCTTCAGAATAATTAGTATTTATTGCACCGCAGGCGTTCGTAATAAATAGTCCTTTTATCCCCATAAATTTAACTACGTATGTCATAAATGCAACGTCTTTCATACTATGCCCCTCGTAGTAATGTAATCTACCGTTTAAAACCATAACAGTTTTTCCAGAAACTTTACCGAATGTAAGTTTGTTAGCATGACCTTTTACGTGAGCACCAACTTTATTTCCAGGGAAATTAGGGATATCAGCATAACTTAACTCTTTTTGATTGTCTAATTCTAAAGTTATTCCGCTTCCTAGTACTATTGCGTAGTCAATCGTTTCACCATAAAAATCGTTAATAAATTTAGCTGTGTCTACTATTTTATCGTAATATGTCATTGTATTACTCCTTATAATGTATTTGAGAGTGTATCTCGCTATAAAAAATTATAACAGAAACAAATAAAAAAATAAATACACACCAGAATCAATATAGAATAATTTCCTGATTAATACGTATTTTCAAGAGTTAAAACGTTTTATAAAAAACGCTTGCAAATTTAAAAAAAGTGTGATATCTTTAAGATACAAATAAATTAAATAGTAGGGAGGAGTATTTTCTATGAAGAAAATAATACCATTATTAGCAGCACTATTATCTGCTGTATTAATCTTTACAGGTTGTTCTTCAAAAAAAGAATCAACTAGTACACAATCATCTGGTGAAAAATCAGGTATAAAAGTAGGAGTAGTAGTAGGAGAAGGTGGAGCAAAAGATAAAAGCTTTAACCAAGCTAACGTTGAGGCTGTTCAAGCTTGGGCAAAAGCTAATGGAGCTACTGCTCACAATCCTGTAGAAAGTAAGAGTGCAGCTGATATATCAACAAACTTACAAAATGTTTCAGGTGTGTCAGATGTAGTTTCTGTAGCTGGATATGATTTCGAAAAAGAATTACCAGAAGTTGCTAAGAAAAACGAAAAAGTTAAATATATCTATGTAGATATGGAAGCTAAAGGTGACAATATTATGTCAGCGGTGTTTAAAGAGCAAGAGTCTGGATATTTAGCTGGATATGCAGCGGCACTACAATCAAAAACAGGGAAAGTAGGCTTTATCGGAGGATTGAAAATTCCACCAGTAGCTAGATTTGGAGTAGGATTCGTTCAAGGTGCTAAAAAAGCAAATCCAGATATCGAAATTATTTATAACTATAGTGGAACTTTTGCAGATGTTAACAAAGGAAAAACTATAGCAGCAACTATGTATGATGAAGGTGTAGATGTAATTTTCACTGCAGCAGGAAATACAGGTAATGGAGCTATAAAAGAAGCACAAGAAAGAGCGGTTAACGATCTTAAAGAAAGTGGAGAAATCAAACATTGGGTAGTAGGTGTAGATAAAGATCAATACGAAGATGGAATGTTCAAAGGTAAAGACAAAGACGGAAAAGATGTAGAAAAATCTGTAATTTTAACGTCAGCTATGAAAAAAGTTGATGTGGCAGTTACTCAAATCTTAAATCAAATTAAAGATGGAACATTTAAAGGTAACACAACTTTAACTTTCGGAGTTAAAGAAAAAGGATTATCTTTACCGGATAAAAACCCTAACCTTTCTGAAGAAATTACGAAAAAAGTAGCATCAATTTTAGAAGAAATAACTTCAGGAAAAATAGTAGTTCAAGATGATGCTTCAAAATTAACTGATGTAGAAAAAACAAAAATCTCAGGTGAACTGTAAACAATAAAATAAGAGAGCGACCTAAACTAATAATTTTAAAAAATAAATTTTAGATAGGCGCTCTTTTATAATTTATAATATTTTACAAGACTATATTTTTTGATACTAGCGAATAAAATAAATTAAAATTATATTTTTTTGAAAACGCAGAGCAAAGGTGTAGAAAATTCAGATTAATATTCAGAAAATAAGGTCGTATCCTAACTTTTATAAAAAAAACAAACACCAGAAAACGATTAAAAACGAACCTTTCAAAAAAATATAGTTATAGTGGAACAAAAATATTGATATTACAGTTTTTTTGTGTTATCATTTTCTTATATAAAAAACCAAAAGGAGACTATTTTTATGAAAAAGATTTTTTCATTATTAGCAGTAGTTTTATCGGCTGCTT
>CAMEOL010000070.1 GCA_945929765.1 uncultured Gemella sp. | reverse complement strand
ACTATTATAAGTCAAGGACCATTTTTATATTTATAACTGCTATAGGATATCTGTTTTTCATCAAAAATGTGCCATAGGCATCTATTATTGCATTTTGAATAGAGAAATTTTTTATGTACCGACCATTAATAAATATATTAATGTAATTTTTATTAGCCCGAGTTTCTTCTGGATTTGAAATAAAACCATCTATAGAATAATCATCATTTTCCCCTGAGAATTTCAACATATTTTTTGCTACAGAAACAGTGTATATTTTCGAAATTAATTTATGTTTATCGCCGTCTCCATATGTTTTCAGAGCTATTTTCCCATCAATTATCACTTCGAACGATATTTCAGGATTTGCTAATGCCAGTTTGTTTATAATATTTATAATACTTCCTTGCTCTGTATTTTGATGACGTAAATATTTTAAACGGGCTGGGGTATTATAAAATAAATCTTTTACAGTAATATCAGTTCCTTTTATGGGAGCATAATATTCATTTAATACAATTTCTCCTCCCAAAATTTCTAAATGTTTACCTTGAGGTTCTCCCGCACAGCTCTTTATATCAATTTTACTTACCGAAGCTATACTGGCTAATGCTTCTCCTCGAAACCCCAAAGTATTTATATGAAATAAATCATAATCTGTTGTTATTTTACTAGTAGCATGTCGCATAAAAGCTATCTCTATGTCATCGTTTGATATACCGCTTCCATTGTCTATTATTCTAATTTCTTCTATTCCGAACTGTTTTATAATGATTTTTATGTTCGTACTACCTGCGTCTATTGAATTTTCTAACAATTCCTTGACTACAGAAGATGGTCTCTCTACTACTTCTCCTGCTGCTATTTTATTGGCTAGTGAATGTGATAAAATATTAATTTTTCTCATTTTCAACATCCTTATTACTCTTTAATTTTCTTTTTTAAATCGTCTAGTATTTGCATTGCTGTTAACGGAGTTGTATTAAATAAATCAAGATTTTCTAAAACTTCTGAAATGTAATCATATTTTTCGTTTTTATTATCTAAATCAAATATTATATTTTCGTATTTTTTATTCTTTTCAGAAATTTTTATTTTGTTATCTTTTAAAGTGTTTTCTTGTTCATTATCTTTACTAGAATATAAATCTATTCTCGTTTCTTTTTTTATTACTCCACTTTCTAATTGTTGCAATACTTCATTTGCTTTTTCTATTACTTTCTCTGGCAAGTCAGCTAATTTTGCTACATGAATACCGTAACTTTTCTCTATTGCACCTTCTTTAATTTTGTACAAAAATATTAATTCTCCACTGTCTTCTTTTGCAGATACATGAATATTTCTAATTCCTTTATTTAATGTTTCTAATTTTGTTAATTCATGATAATGCGTAGAAAAGATTGTTTTGCACCCTATTGTATCGGTAATATATTCTAATATTGCCTGAGCTAACGCTATACCATCGTATGTTGATGTTCCTCGTCCTATCTCATCAAATATTAACAGTGAGTTTTCCGTAGATTCTACTAATGCATTCCTAGCTTCTATCATTTCTACCATAAATGTTGACTTACCTCCAGCCAAATCGTCTGATGCTCCTATTCTAGTAAATATTTTATCAAATATTGGTAAGTTGGCTTTTCTACAAGGCACATAAGAGCCAATTTGTGCTAAAATTACTATTAGTGCTAATTGTCTCATATATGTTGATTTTCCGGACATATTTGGACCTGTAATTAATAAGACGTTATCATCTTCCGAAAAAGTACAATCATTGCTTATATAAGTTGCACCATCAACCATTCTTTCGACAATTGGATGTCTACCATCCTGAATATTTATTATTTTATTTTCATTAAATATCGGTCTAACATAATTGTATTCCTCTGCTATCGTAGCTAAAGATATATATACATCTAAATCGCTAAGAATGTTCGCTAGCTTTTGAATATCAAAAATATATTTTTTTATTTCATTCTTTACTTCTTGGAACAATCTCAACTCTAAATCTTCTATTTTTGAATTTGAACTAACTATGTATTCTTCCACTTTTTTTAGTTCATCAGAAACAAATCGTTCACAATTTGATAATGTTTGTTTTCGATGATACCCCAGTTTAGTTATATCTAAATTTTTTAAATTTGTTTTGGAAATTTCAATATAATAACCAAAAATTTTATTGTATCCTATTTTTATATTTTTTATATCTGTTTTTTCTCGCTCTCGTTGTTCAATTTCTAAAAGCATTCTATTGCCGTTTTGTTGAGCATTTCTATATTCATCTAATTCTTTATTGAATCCTTCTTTTATGACATTTCCTTCTTTAATATTTTGTCCAGCATTGTCATCAATTGCGTTATCTAAGTAATTTCTCAATTCATCTAACAACAATATTTTTTTATTTATGTTTTCTATATTAATACTTTTTATAGAATTTAATAATTGCTTTATATTAGGAATTTTTGATAATGTTTGATTTAAATTGTATAATTCTTTAGGAGTAACTATGTTGTAAGAAATTTTTGTTGCAATTCTCTCTAAATCATATATCTCTTTTAATGCTTCTTGCAAATCTATTCTTATGAAATAATTTTCTAAAAAATCACCAACAATTTTTTGACGTTGTAGTATTTCTTCTTTATTTAATAACGGATTTTCTAACCATTTTCTAATTTTTCTAGAACCAGATGCCGTTTTTGTTTTATCTATAACACTTAATAAAGAGCCTTTTTTTGCCCCGTTTGCCATATTTTGAGTTATCTCTAAATTTTTTAGTGAATAATTTGTCATAGCCACAAATCTATCTTTATAATATACTTCAAAATCTTTCATACTCTCTACATTCATATTTTGAGTAGTTTCTACATAGTCTAACAATGCATTGCAAACTAAAATTAAATTTTGATCATTAAGTAATTTTGTCTGTTTATAGTTTTTTTCTATATTTTTTCGTTCTATACGCGTTGTATACACATTTTCCAATATAAATTCATTATTATCTATAATTAATACTTCTTTTATACTATTTTTTAATATTTCGTCAAGCAACTCTTCTTTATTGTTTAATATTACTACACGATTATCTCCTGTCATAATATCACAAAATGCGAAATAGAACTTATCGCTATAATATAGACACCCCAAATAATTATTTTCGTCAACATTTTTGTAATTCATGTATGTACCCGGAGTTATTACTTGAATTACTTTTCTTTCAACAATTTTTCCTTGTCCTGGCTCTGATACTTGCTCACATATTGCTACTTTATGTCCATTATTTACTAAAGTATCTATATAATTTGCTGCAGAATGAAAGGGAACTCCACACATGGGTATACGCTCAGCAACTCCCGCTTCTCTCCCGGTAAGTGTTATTTCTAATAATCTTGAAGCTTCTATAGCATCGTCAAAAAATAGCTCATAGAAATCTCCAAGTCTATAAAATAGAAACATGTCACTATAATCTTTTTTTATTTTTAAATATTGCTCAATCATTGGAGTATATTTCATTTTTTATTTACCTCGTAATAATTTAATACATATTTAATACAATCAATTTTACTTTATAAATTATTTAAAATAAAAGTCATTATATTAAATTTAATGTTGTTGCTATATAATGTTTAATGTTGTATAATTATCCTAATTAAAGGAGTTGATAATTTGAAAAAATTTATACTTGATAAAAGTAACTTAAGTTTACTTATTTTTTATTTTATTCTTGCTTTTATAAGCATAACTTCTATTATGCTAGCAGAATTAAATAACAACATTACCCCTACACTCTTTTTAAAACAAACTTTGTTTTATGGTGTAAGTTTTGCAATAATTTATTTTTTACAGAAAATTTCAATATTTACCTATGAAAAACTAAGTATTCCCTTTTTTATAATAACATTAGGTGCTTTGGTATTATTGTTAATTTCTCCTGAAACTATTGCGCCTACAATTAATGGGGCTAAGGGGTGGTTTAACTTTAGATTATTTACCATTCAGCCATCAGAATTTGCAAAAATATCTGCAGCTGTTTTAATGAGCTTTTTAATAGTCCAAAATCATTTTAAAAAAGCTTCAGATGTAATTAAGTTAATAGAAATAGCTTTAATACTGATTATTCCTTTTATTTTAATTATGAAAGAGAATGATTTAGGTAATGGTTTATATTTTATTTTTTTATTCCTAGCTTTAACATTTTTAGTTAGTAGTAGAAATAAAACATTTCTTACAATTTATTCTGTAGTAATTACGTTAATAACGTTTGTAATAATAAGTGCGTTATATTTCCCAAAAATACTTAGCGTCTTCGGTTTACAAACTTACCAATTAAAGAGAATATTATCATGGATAAGTCCTGAAGAATTTAAGTATGACTATTCTTACCAAATTACTAATGCTTTAGCTGAAATAAACCGTGGTGGTTTAACTGGAACTTTCGCTGATAATAAAGTTTATATAGACGAACAGTTTAATGATTTTATTTTTTCAGTAATAGCTAAAAATTTTGGATTTGTTGGCGCTACAATATTTATTATTTTTTATTTTATTTTTATTCTAAAAATAATGAATATCGCTAAAAAATGTCAGCAAGGTAACTTTGCATATTATCTTTGTTTATTAACTGCATTTAACTTTGTTCTACCATTCATAATTAATACATATTCTTCAACAGGATTAATTCCGGTTATTGGTATTAGTTTACCATTTATTAGTTATGGAGGAAGTTCCCTAATAGCTAATTCTATACTATTTGGAATTATATTAAAAATAAATAAAACTATATATGAAGAACAATTAGCTGATGAAGAAGACTATAATTATAACGACAACGAAGAAGAACTATATTCTCATCAAAATCAAAATTTTCAGAATAACAACATTTAGTAAAATATACTATTACTCTAAAATTTTGGAGTGGGACTTTTGATCATCGATCATTAGTCTCACTCCATTTTTATTAAAGCCTAATGTCAGCAATAAATTGCTCATCGCTATTTTTCAAAATTAATTTTATTATGTCTTTTGCCGCTAAATAATCTCTAATATCAATTATTGCATTATGTGTATGAATATAACGACCACAAATACCTATAACAGCTGTAGGAATACCATTTCTTGCTTGGTGAATAGCACCAGCATCTGTTCCTCCAGGAGAAGTGAAATATTGATATTTAATGTTGTTTTCTTCTGCTAATGCAACAATCTTTTCTCTTAAATTTGGTCTTAAGATCATAGTTCTATCCATCAAACGTACCAAAAAACCGTCTCCCAATCTTCCATTAGCTGATTTATTACCATCCATATCATTTGCAGGGCTACAATCTACGACTAAACATAAATCTGGATTTATCATATTTGCCGCTATTGTTGCGCCGCGCAAACCTACTTCTTCTTGTACCGTTGCACAAACTACTAAATTACAATCTAACTCAACGTCTTTTAGCTGTTCTAATAATTCAACTATCATCACACATCCATATCTATTATCAAAAGCCTTTGCCATTATTCTATGTTCAGATAATCTTTCAAAATCTGTTTTTGGCGTAACAAATGCTCCTTCTCTTATACCCCATTCTCTTACTTCTTCTGCAGTTGTAGCACCTATATCTAGGGTCATTTCGCTTATTTTAACATTTTGCTCTTTTCCGCTAACAAAATGTTTAGGAATAGATGCTATTACCCCTGTGAATTTTTTATTTTCAAAAGTAGTAACTGTGAATTTCTGAGCTAATAGGACATCTAGAAAAAGAACTTTTTGATCGAGGTTATAAAAC
>CAMEOL010000069.1 GCA_945929765.1 uncultured Gemella sp. | reverse complement strand
ATTGTATAAAGGTCTGGTAATGATTCTAACTGAATACGAAAAATATTCTCAAGAGTTGTAATGCTCTCCTCGATTAGCAAGTAATCTTCACTTAGTATCGTTCTGACTTTCGCAAAGTCGGTATATTGTTTGTATAGTTTATGGTAAAGTTTAGTCGGTCTAATCCCTGTTAAAACGCCCCATGGAGATTCATAATTAAATATTTTATTAAATAACTTTACTACTTCTTTACTTAATAGTCTCTTCAAATATTTGCCGTCGTTTTTTATTATTATTTCTGAAGAACTTTTATAACCATTATTATAATTACTATTTAATATTAAATTTTCTTCATTAATATCAAAATCTAATGTAATGTTTATAGCTTCTTCTATTTCTGTACCATTATAGCAAAAAGTAGCACCTTGCACGTACTGTTGCGCAAGGTGTTTTATTGTCAAATCATAAACTTCTTCAGAAATACCTGAAATTAAGAAGTTATAATTATTTTTCATATTTATTAAATAATTCTTCTAACGGCTTATAGATTGTTTTATTTAAATCTTCAATTGTTATTTGCAGACGTTGTTGTGCTTGAACTAACGCTGTTACTTTTTCATCTGCCATCAATTTTTTTTGTAACTCTTGAAATGCTTGAAGTTGCTCTTCTGATGGTTGCTCTCCCATTTGCATACCTTGCATAAATTGTGCTTGAGTATCGATAAATTGTTTGTATAAATCTTTTGATTCTGGATGTTGTTCTAAAGTTTCGAATGCAGCTTCTACAGCTTTATATGTCTCGTCTTCACGTAATGCTCTTTCTAACTCATTCGCTTTATCGTAAATATTTACCATTATTTTTCTCCTATATTTATATTAATAAAACTATTATATCATATTTTAAAGAGAATGACTATATGAGGATGGTTTTATTACAAAAACAAAATCAAGAAACCTAAAGAAAGCGATTGCTCTGCGTGCTGTATTATTGTAAAATATACATAAGAAGATTTTAAGGAGCAATATTATGGAAAAAAATAATTATTACTTAGGATTAGATATAGGAACTGCGTCTATAGGTTGGAGTGCTACTGATGAAAATTATAAAATTCTAAAAATAAAAAATAAAAAAGCACTTGGAGTTAGAATTTTTACAGAAGCTGAAACAGCAGTAAAAAGACGAACAAAAAGAACACAACGTAGACGCTATGAACGTAGAAGATATCGTCTAAAACTTCTAAAGGACTTATTTAAAAAAGAAATAGAAAAAATTGATGCTACTTTTTTTAACAGACTAGTAGAAAGCAAATTTTATTTAGAAGATAAAACTGTTAACTCTAAATATGTTCTTTTTAATGATGAAAATTATACAGACAAAAATTTTTATTCGGAATATAAAACTATTTATCATTTACGTGAACATTTATTGAAAAAAGAAAATCCTGACATTAGAGAACTGTATTTAGCGTGTCATCACATTTTAAAATATCGTGGAAACTTTTTATTTTCCGGAGAAGCTATATCTAATGACCACAGAATAATAGACCTATTACACAACTTAAAAGATGAAATTTGTTTTAATGAAGATTCATTAATTTTATTAGAAGATGATGCAAAATTAGAAAAATTAGAAACAATACTATTAAACAAAAACAACAACAAATCCGATAAAGAAAAAAATATAAAAACTTTATTCAATAAAAATAAACAACTTGACTCATTTTTTAAATTAGCAATAGGAAGTAAATCAAAATTAGATATTATTTTTGAAAATGAAAATTATAAAGAATCTGACAAAAATGAGATTTCTTTTGAAAAAACTTATGAAGAAAGTCGAGCTGATTATGAAGCAATATTAGGAGATGATATTACCACTATTGATTTAGCGAAAAAAATTTACGACGCTATAATTTTAACAAAAATAAAAGAACCTGGTTTAACTATTTCCGAATCAAAAGTAAAGCATTATACTAAGCATAAAGTAGACTTGAAATTATTAAAAAATGTTATTAAAAACGATAAAAAACTTAATAAATATGAAAAAGTAGAACTTTATAAGAATTGTTTTACAAACAAAATAGAAAATAATTATCTTCAATACGCAGGTCATGGTACACTATCAAAAGACGGAGATATAAAAACAAATAATTCTTCTAAAAAAGTGAAACATTATCGTAAAACTTCCTATGAGGATTTTAAAAAATTCATTGAGAACAACATACTAAAGAAACTCGAAGAAACTGAAGAAGTAAGAGAAATAAAATCAAGACTAGAATTAGGAGATTTTCTACTTCTACAAAAAACAAGAGATAATGGTGTAATTCCTTATCAAGTGCATTTAGAAGAACTAAAATTAATATTAAAAAATGCAGAAAAATATTATCCCTTTTTAAAAGAAAAAACAGATGGTTACTCTACTTCTGAAAAAATAATTATGCTTCACGAGTTTAGAATACCATACTACATAGGTCCTTTAAATAATTATCATAAAAATAAAGGTGGTAATGCATGGATAGTTCGTAATAGTTCTGAAAAAATTACACCGTGGAATTTTAAAGATGTTGTAAACGAAGAAGCCAGTGCAACACAATTTATCGAAAAAATGACTAATAACTGTACCTATTTACTAAAAGAAAAAGTCATTCCAAAAAATTCACTATTATATTCTGAATATGAGCTATTAAACGAGCTGAACGTATTAAACATAGATGGCGTTCGTCTTTCTCTAGATGTGCGTAACGATATTATTGAAACATTTTTTAAGAACAAAGTACAAAAATTAACAAAAAACAAATTAGAAAAATATTTACAAAGTACTAATGTTCTACCTAAAGATAAGAAATTAGCGGGTATAGATATAGAAATAAAATCAAATTTAAAATCATACGTTGAAACTAAAAATATTTTAGGTGAAAAATTTGATAATGTCATGGTAGAAAATATTATTAGCTGGCTTACTCTGTTCGGTGAAACTAAAAAACTCGTAATAAATAAAATAAAGGAAAATTACGGAGAAAAATTAAACGACAACGAAATAAATAGATTAGCAAACCTTCGTTATAAAGGATGGGGACGCTTCTCTGATAAGCTATTAACTGGAATTTATAGCGAAAAATTAGTCGATTTGTCTACTGGGGAAATTTCTAACATTATAAACGCAATGCGTAACAATATGCTACACTTTATGGAACTTTTAAGTGAAGAAAAAGGTTATATTGATGCGATTGAAAATTACAACAAAAAGTTAGAAAAACCCATTACTAAAGTAGACTATGACATAGTAAACGACATTTACGTTTCTCCATCGGTAAAAAGAGCTGTTTGGCAAACTTTAAAAATAGTAGAAGAAATAAGGAACCTGCTAGGTAAAGATCCTAAAAAAATATTCATTGAAACTATTAGGTCTAACAAGGCTGAAAAAAAGAGAACAGATTCAAGAAAAACGCAACTTGAAAAATTATTTAAAAACCTAAAAGATGACAAACAACTTTTAGAAGAAGTAACTAAACAATATCCAGATGAATATTTCAAAACTAAAAAACTATGGCTATACTGTACACAACTAGGGAAATGTATGTACAGTGGAGAAGAAATAAATTTAAGCGAACTATTTAATAATAATATTTATGACATAGATCACATTTATCCACGCTCTAAAACTAAAGATGATAGTTTACATAACAATTTAGTATTAACATTAAAAACAAAAAATGAAGCTAAAAAAGATAAATATCCGTTAAAAGAAACTCTTACTATAACAAAAGAACTAAAAAATTATTGGAAAACATTATTGGATAAAAAATTAATAACACAAGAAAAATATAATAGATTAGTATGTGAAGAAGAATTAACTACAGAACAGCTTTCTAAATTTATAAACAGACAACTAATTGAAACATCACAATCAACAAAAGCTGTATCCGGAATTTTAAAAAACTTATTACCTCATACTGAAATTTGTTACGTTAAAGCAGAAAACGTTAGTGAGTTTAGACAAGATTTTGCATATAAAACCATTTTTAATAAATATAAAAAAATACATACTTCCGAAGTAATAAATCCAGAATTTATTAAAATACGTGAACTAAACAACTATCATCACGCACATGATGCTTATTTGAGTATAGTTGTAGGAAATGTATTTTCTACAAAATTCACAAAATATGTAGCTAATTTCATAGAGAAAAATAATAAAAATTATACATTAAATAATATATATGGAAAAGACGTGAAAAACGCTTGGATAGTAGGAGAAACAATAGAGACTATCAAAAAAGAAATACAATGTAAAAGAATTAACATTTCAAAAAAAGCAGCTAAACGAAAAGGTTTATTATTTGACGAAACTTTAAAAAATAAAAAAATAAAAGAAACTCGAGAATATATCCCATCAAAATCTAGTAAAAATATGCAAAATTCAGAAAAACTAAAAGATATCACTAAATATGGGGGATATACATCTATTAAAATTGCATACTATAGTATAATTTCTTACGAACTTAAAACTAAATCTGGAATGAAAAAACAAGTAAAATTAGTTCCTATCCCTGTATACATTGACAAAAAAATAAAAGATAATAACTGTATTATTAACTATTTTAAAACTTTAGAAAAAAATGAAATATACCGTCCTAACCTACTATATAAAATGTTACGTAACGGTTCATTAGTTAAAATAGACAATTTTTACTATTATATTGGCGGTAAAAAAAGTAATGAATATTGCTATTTAAATTCTGCAGTGGAAATTTTAATAGACTTTAAATATAATAGACTATTGAAAGAAATGTCAAAATTTGCATTCAAATTTAATTCTGCTAAAAATGAAAAAGAAAGAGAACAATTAAAAGTAAACGAAAAAATAATTTCTTTAAAAGATAACTTAGCGCTATTTGACCATTTAGTTGAAAAAATGAATACTGGTATATTAAAATACAAACAATCTAACAAATACGATGATTTCAAAAAAGAACAAACTAAAAATATTTTTAAAAACTTATCATTAGAAGCACAGTGTATTCAAATTTTAGAAATATTAAACATCATGGCAAATCATAAACCAAAATTTAAAAAATTAAAAGATATCAATATAACTGACGATAGAACATTATATATAACTGCCGATAGCCTATTATTAAACGTTAATATTACAAAAAGAAAAGAATTTAAAATAATTGAAAAATCAGTTACAGGTTTATACGAAAAAATAGTTACAATAATATAAATTGAGGGATAAATATGACTTGGAGAACAGTAGTTATTAGAGATAGAGCAAAATTAGACTATAATATGAACTATCTTACTGTTAGAAAAGAACAAGAAATTAAACGCATAAATATTAACGAACTATATATGATTATTGTTGAAAGTACAGCTGTTAGTATTACAGCTGTACTGTTAAACGAATTAATAAAAAATAAAGTTCAAGTTTTATTTTGCGATGAAAAAAGAAATCCTTTTTCCAACCTAATAGCAATTTATGGTTCACACGATACGAGTTTAAAATATAGAACACAAAGAAATTGGAAAATTAATATAATTGAAATTATTTGGACAAAAATAGTTTACGAAAAAATACAAAAACAGTACGATTTTTTAAAAGAATTGAATAAGAAAGAATATAAACTTCTAGAACAATATTTAGAAGAATTAGAATATAATGATGTAACTAATAGAGAAGGTCATTCTGCAAAAGTATATTTTAATAGTTTGTACGGAAAAGACTTTATCGAGAGGGTCTGTCATAAGTTTTGTGTATAGCCTCAATTTAGTATAAAATATTTAATTAC
>CAMEOL010000068.1 GCA_945929765.1 uncultured Gemella sp. | reverse complement strand
TCTTATTCGCTACTAATACTATGTCTTTATTTTTTCCAACTATTTCTGTAACGTCTTCTATCCAACTACCAGAAAAATCAAAAATATCTACTACTTTTACTATAAGCGCATCTTTTTTTGATAATGTTTTTATTAGTTTATAGAAATCTTCTGCTCCTAATTCGACATCTGTTGTTTCGTTATGATGCTTAAGGCGAAAACATCTTTTACATATTAAATTATTATCAATGCTTTTTTCGACTACACTTTTCGGAAGATATCCTTGTTTTGTACTGTCTTCTGTTTGAATTTCTAAACCACAGCCGATACAACTAATTTTTTCTATCAAATTTTCTCCTCCCGTCACTTAGTTTATATTAATTTTTTTTCTTAATTTCATTTTTGGAAATTGTTTCTTTTCTTTCAATGCAGCTATAATTTTACCTTCAAAAAACCTATTAATTCTAGTTTTAAAAGCGTCTGTTTTTGATATAGGTTTCACTAAAACACTTCTTGCTCCACCCAGATTTTTTGCTCCTAATATATCTGTTAATACTTGATCACCTAATATTATAGCTTCTTCTGGTTTCCTATTTAGTTTTTTCAATGCTTTTTTAAATCCTGTTGTTAACGGCTTTTTAGCTTCCGCAACATATTCTAAATTTAAATTACTACAAAATTCTCTAACTCGTTCTTCGGTGTTATTCGAAACTACTATTATATCAAAACCTGCTTTACGCATTTTGTTTAGCCATTTTGTTAATTGTTTTGTGTCTTTTTTGCTATCCCATGATATCAATGTCTTGTCTAAATCTGATATTATCACTTTTTTATTGTGCATATTCATATACTCAATATCAATAAATTCAAATTCTTCTACATAGTCATCTGGTGAAAAATATTTTTTTAGAACCATTTATTTATCCTTTTATTTCTGCAATTTTTTGTCCCATTTTTATTTCTTGTGGGACTGATATAGTAGTCTCTATAGTATCTTTTTCGAATAATAATACTACTGTTGATCCGAATTCAAAGTATCCCAACTCATCACCTTTTTTTACGTCTAAACTTTCATAAGTAGAAACTATTGAGTTTACGTTTTGGGCACCTACTGGGATCAGATTGTATTTTAGTTTAGTATTTTCTAACGTGAATATTCGTCGATAATTATAACTTAGAACGTTATCTCCTAATTCTAATCCTGCTTTATTTACTGGATAAGAGTATTTTCCTATAGTATACGAATCTAAAATCTTAGAATCTAGTGGGAAATGTATACGATGATAGTTCTTTGGACTTAAATATATTACCATATACGTTCCACCTATTAATTCTTTTGCTCTATCTTTATCTCCTATTAAAGTTTTCACTCTATACTCTTGACCTTTAACAACAAAAGTAGCATCATCTTCTATGGTTCCTAATTCTGAAATAACTCCATCAGTAGGACTAACTATAACATTTTCTCCTTCTGCTATAGGACGTAATGAAGGATGTACTTTCCTTATGAAAAATTCGTTTAAATTTTTAAATTCTGAAATATCTTTTAACACTTCATATGTATTTATGTTATAAGTCGAAATAAATGGTTGTATTAATAATCTACTTGCGTTAGATTTAGTAATTTTTTGTAAAGCTTTAGACGTCAAGTTCCCATTAGTTAATTCTACACATAGTTGGAATAATCTTTTTCTTATCATAATTTAACCTCTTTCTGTATACATCACTCTTAATTTTACTATAAATGAAGTAATTATTCAAATTTATCTACCCTTGGAAGGTGCAAAATATTTCGGATAAGTATGCTTATTATTCTCTTTAATTCATCTTTATTTGGGAAAATATTTTTTATTATAACAATGTACATTTTCTACTGTATATATTTTTCTGCTTTTTAGAGATGATCATAAAAGTAAAATCAGTACAGAAAAGAATGTACTCATAATGAATACCAATTTAAACATTTTTAATATAGTAATATTATTAAATTTACTGATTATTTTTTTAAATTATAACGAACAGAGGTGTACACACTACAACATAAAGCTCGTACAATAAATAAGGTGGGTGATAAAAATCACCTACCTTATTTATTGTACAATCGAAAACTCTCCATCGATATGGAGAATGAATTTTTTCATCATCCACAATCAACAGAGAGCAAAAATTAAATTTTAAAACTTGAATATATATTTGTAGAAAAAACTACTGCTGTATTTTTTTAATATTTATACTAAAATATACTTAGAACTTACTAGCGTCTACCGACTCTAGATATTCTTTTAATGCTGGCACTACATTCGCTATAGTTCCTAATGTAAATGGATTTTCTAAATTAGCCTCTTTTACTAATTGTAAGAATGGCTTAGTACCACCTAGATTACACAAATGTAAATATTCTGCCCAAGCTTTCTTCGTATCTTCATTGGCTTTTTTCCAAAACTGGAAGGCACACACTTGAGCTAATGTATAATCTATGTAATAAAATGGTGATGAGAATAAATGTCCTTGACGGTAGAAGAACATTCCATTTTCTAATAACGGTACTTCTTCATAATTTCGTGATGGTAAATATTTTCTTTCCGTTTCTCTCCATTTTGCTCTACGTTCTGCAGGTGTTAACTCAGGATTTTCGTAAACTATGTGTTGGAATTCATCAACTGTTACTCCATACGGCAAGAATTTCAACGAACCTGCTATATGGTAGTATTTAAACTTCTCTGTATCTTCTTCGAAGAATAAATCCATCCACGGCCATGTAAGAAATTCCATACTCATAGAATGAATTTCACACGCTTCGTATGTAGGCCAGATATATTCTGGAACTTGTACATCTCTACTTCTAAATACCTGGAAAGCATGCCCCGCTTCATGAGTCAACACTTCAACATCGTGTGGTGTACCATTAAAGTTAGCAAAGATAAAAGGCGAACGATAATCAGCTATGTATGTACAATAGCCTCCTCCTGCTTTCCCTTTCTTCGTATCTAAATCTAATAGGTTTTTCTCTAACATAAAGTCAAAGAATTCTCCTGTTTCATCAGATAATTCACGATACATTGTAGTTGCATTTTGAACTAAGAAATCTCTCCCCCCTTTTGGTGTAGGATTTCCTGTTTTAAACATAACTCCTTCATCTTGGAATTTTAATGAATCAAGCCCTAATCTTTTAGCTTGTGATTTTTTTAGTTCTTCTACTAACGGTACTATTTCTTTAAATATTTGTTCTCTATAACCTGCAACTTCTTTTGAACTATATTCTGTTCTCATTAATCTTAAATACGCCAAATCTACAAAGTTTTTAAATCCTAATTTATTTGCTATTTTGTGACGTACTTTTATCATTCTATCGTATCTATCGTCATATTTTTCTAAATTATCATTAAAAAAATTGGCTACTAAATTTGCTGCTTTTGTTCTAACTTCTCTATCTTCGTGTTGAGTATATTTAGCCATTCCACTAAGATTGCGCTCTTCTCCATCAAAGAAGATTTGTGCACTAGAAGTAAGTTTAGTATATTCAGAAACTAATTTGTTTTCTTCTATTAAATCTTCTATAATTTCGTCATTAAATGTCTTTAACTCTGCTTCTAATAAATCAAAATAGTGCTTTCCTAACAGTTGCTGTAATTTTTCTTTGTATTTTGAGTTATAAATAGTTTTTGATATTTTCGAAGTTTCTGCTGTTACTAACGGCATAAATTCATTCCAAAAATCATTTTCTTTATCATAAAATTCATCCGTTGTATCTACACTATTTCTTATTTCTACTAAAACAGATAAAGTTGAGTACCAATTTCTATATTTATTATATTTTTCGAAAGTTTCTCGGAAAATTTCAAAGCTTTCTGCTGAAATAAGTTGTTCGTTAAATTCTTTTAATGTAGACAATACTTGTTCTTTGTCCGGTCTTTCATAATGATATTGTTCAAATTTCATTTTAGTATCCTCCCTATATTAAAGTAACTTAATTTATAATACCATAATTTTCAAAAAATTTCAAAATGATTTTTTACAATTCTAAGCATTTACAATTGTTATCAAAGTTTTAATCGTTTTAACCTTAATAATATATACCCAACTAGTCTTAAGTATATAATTATTCATCAACAATATAATTGTTCTATAATTTAAAAGAGTGACTAAAAAAATCATATTTCTAGAAAATAGACTTTTTAGATCACTCAAATCACTTTGCAATAAAAAATACTTAAAATAATTTAACCTTCAATATAACATTACCCCTAGTAACTCTATAGCTAATTAAAATACTAATATCTTTTACACTGTTTTCTTACTTAACATTCTTATATTTTTTATAATTATATTAACTTTTTATTAAAGATAATTACAGACGGTTATTAAATATTTTTGTTACTCATATTATAATGTAAGTAACTTTCTATAAAATCAATAATATCTCCATTCATAACTTTATCTACATTACCAACTTCATAATTTGTTCTATGATCTTTTACCATTGTATATGGTGTAAAAACGTAAGATTTTATTTGTGATCCCCAGCCGATAGACTTTTGTTCTCCACGTAAATCACTTATTTCTTTTTCACGTTCTTCTAATTGAATTTTATATAATTTTGATTTTAATTCTTTCATTGCAGTATCTCTATTAGATATTTGGCTTCTTTCTGCTTGAGACTGGACGACTATACCTGTAGGCAAGTGTGTTATTCTTACTGCAGAGTCAGTAGTATTTATGTGTTGACCTCCTGCTCCCTGTGCTCTATATGTGTCTATCTTTATTTCATCTGGTGTTATGTTAATATCTATTTCTTCATCAGAAAATTCCGGAATAACGTCTACAGAACAAAAAGATGTGTGTCTTTTCCCCGACGGATCAAAAGGTGAAATTCTTATAAATCTATGAACTCCTGCTTCTCCTTTCAATAGACCATAAGCATAATCCCCCTCTACTCTAATAGTTACAGATTTTATACCACATATATCTCCAGGTTGATAACTAATGTAGCTATATTTCAAGCCCCGTTTATTAAAAAATCTATCATACATCTTAAACAATATTTCTGCACAATCTGTTGCATCACTTCCTCCAGCACCCGCATGTATCTCTAATAATGCTATGTTATTATCATAAGGTTCTGAAAGTAACAACCTCATTGTAAATTGTTCCGTTTTTGCTATTAATTCCTGATGTTGTGCCAACAACTCGTTATACAATTCATTATCATCTTCATCTTTTAAATAATCTATAATTTCTATACTACTATTTAATAATTCATTTAGTTCCGCAAATTCATCAAGCTCTTTTTTTATAAACTTTGATTCTGCTACCAATTTAGTAGCTTTTTCGTTATCATTCCAAAAATCAGCATCTGTCATAGCATCTTCAATTTCTGCTAATCTTTCTTCTTTTTTTTCAAGATCAAGTGATAATTTAAAATCTTCGATTGTTTTTGTTACTTCGTCTAATTCTTTTCGTAATTCGAATAATTCCAAACCGCTCTTCTCCATTAATTTATTATTTTCTTTCTAATTATACATTAATATATCACTTAATAGCAAAGTTTTTATAACTAATTTCTTAATTTAAATATTTTCTTCAAACATATTAGTTTTTATAATGAATAAAATAGTTTTATTTTATACCAAATATGTAGTATAATGTAGAAAAACTATGTGGAGTTAAGATGATAAACTATCCAAATAAAAAATTGAATTTTTCTCAAAAAACTAATTATGCTAATCGTGGTATGCAACTAGAAAGCGATATTAATTTTGCTAATAAATATTACTTACGAAATGATATTGCTATTATTCACAAAAAACCTATACCCGTTCAAATA
>CAMEOL010000067.1 GCA_945929765.1 uncultured Gemella sp. | reverse complement strand
AGCATTAGAACCACTTGCTCCTTTTGTTATAAAACCTACTCCATTAAACACAACCTGAGATTCGTCTAATAAAACACCGTGTTGTAATATATCTCCATTAGTGTTAAGTCCTTGATTAATTAACTCACTATTAAAGTATGATTTTTGTGTGTCTGATCCTAATGTGACTAATTTAAGATTTGATTCTGATCCGTCACCTAAAATGTTAGTAGTATTGTCATGATAAACATCTGCACTATCCATAGCAGCTATATTCCAATTTAAAAATGCATTACGATGTGTAAACCCATTACGTAATATAGTACCTCGTTGCCCTTTATTGAAATTAGTCACTGAGCTATAATTAATTTGAGCATTTTCCTCTGCTAATACTTCTGTAACTATATTAAATGCTTTAGAATTATTTTCCACCACATAGTTCTCTACAAAATTTATTGAAGAGTTTTTACCAACATGTAATGCTACGTGATTAACTAAAGAATAATCTTCGTCTGACGTAGACACTAAATATTGAACAGGAATATCAATTATAGCGTTATCTTGAATCTCTATATATATACCAGCATTCATTAATACATAGTGTATTGCTGTTAATTTATTTTTTGATGGCGATGTTACACTTGCAAAAACTTCTCTAATTTTACTTTCTGTAGAAATAGCAGTGAAAATATCAGTTACTTTTATTTTTTCTTTATAAGCAGTTGGAATACTTACATATTGTAATTTATTATTTTCTTGAACAATAATAATGCTTTCTTCTGAAAAATTTATGTTATTTTCAAACCTTTCTTCTGAAAATTCTGGTGTAGTTAAATTTGTTAATTTTTTTGAATCAAAATCTAATAATGACCATTCTCCTAAATCCATTGAATATAATGTTGGATAATTTAGAGTGTAGCTTTCGTGCATAGATTTTTTTCTTAATAAACTAAACCATTCAGCTTCATTTGTTTGTAGAGATAATTGTTGAAGTGTCTTTGTACTAATTTTTAATTTGTTTTTGTCCATTTTACACCTCTTCTTTTAGCCAGTCGTAACCTTCTTTTTCTAATTTAAGAGCTAATTCTGGTCCTCCAGATTTAACTATTTTTCCATCCATTAGCACATGAACATAGTCTGGAGTTATATAGTCAAGTAATCTTTGATAGTGTGTGATAATAAGACATCCAAAGTTATCTCCGCGCATTTCGTTAACACCTTTCGAAACTACTTTTAACGCATCAATATCTAATCCTGAGTCAATTTCGTCAAGAATTGCAAATTTAGGTTCTAACATCATCATTTGTAATATTTCGTTACGTTTCTTTTCTCCTCCAGAAAATCCATCATTAACATAACGTTGAGACATTTTTAGATCCATGTCTAAGAATTCCATAGTTTTATCTAGTTTTTTTATATATTGCATAATAGGCATAGCATCGTCTCTACGCGCATTTATCGCTGATTTTATAAATTCTGACGTAGGAACTCCTGGAATTTCTGAAGGGTATTGCATTGCTAAGAATAATCCAGCTTTTGCCCTTTCATCAACTTCCATTTCTAGAATTTCTTCTCCATCCAGTTCAACACTGCCTCCATCAACTTCATATTTAGGGTGTCCCATGATAGCTGAAGCTAATGTAGATTTACCTGCTCCATTTGGTCCCATTACTGCATGGATTTCTCCAGAATTTATTGTTAAATTTAATCCTTTTAATATCTTTTTATCATTTATAGATACTTCAAGATTTTTTATATCAAGTACAGACATTATAATTCTCCTTTAAAATTTTATAACATTTAAATTATATCAAAGCTATATATTTATTGGAAATGATAAGCATTATGAACGAATATGAGTAATACAATATTTATAATGCATTATGCATTTGCAATTTTCTAGTTTTCAAAGTTTATAAAGTTATTCTTTACATCTTTCATAACAAAGACAACTACCCAAATGGTCGTTTATTATCCCTATAGCTTGTAAATAACTATAAATAATAGTACTACCCACAAAACTAAAACCTCTTTTTTTCATATCCTTACTTATAATATCAGAGAGTTCTGTTTTTGTTGGAATATCTTTAATTTCGTAATTAATATTATTTATTTTTGTTTTATTAACAAACTTCCAAATATAATTAAAAAAGCTACCATATTCTTTTTGAATTTTTATAAATGCATTTGCATTTTTTCTAATGCTATATATTTTTAATTTATTTCTAATAATTCCACTATTATTACGTTGTAATTCTAAATATTCATCTGTTAAATTTGCACAAGATCTTATATCAAAATTATAAAAAGAATTTTTGTAATTTTCTCGTTTATTTAATACGATATTCCAACTTAACCCTGCTTGCATAGTTTCTAGAACTAGAGCTTCAAACAACTGTTGATCATCAGTTATTATTCTCCCCCATTCTTTATCGTGATATTGTTTTAATAATTCATTAGTAACCCACGTACATCTTTCTTTTTTCATTATAAACCTCTAGTTTTTGCTTATTGTATTTTCTATTTCTTTTAATAATTTATATACACGTTTTATCGAATAATTATTTGTTTTATCAATATCAATAATTAAAGTTTCTTTTACCATTATTCTTACATCGGGATAAGCGGATAGAACTGTAAACAATTCTTTCCCATTTAAATTTTCTAGAACTTCTTTTTTAAAAGTTATTGTAATTTTTTTTGCTAACTCTCTAATATTTTCTACTAAAACCTCTTCTGCGGCTATTCTTAATAAACATATATCTAATAAATTTTCCACTTCAATTCCATAATCTGAATATCTGTCTATCAATTCATCAGCAATTTCGAATACATCTTCCTCTGATTTAGCGGCATTTATTTCTTTGTAAAAATATATTTTATCAGCATCATTAATAATGTAATCTTTCGGGATATAAGCATCAACATTTAATTTTATATCTATATTTTCTTCTTGAACATCAAAAATATCATAGGTATTTTCTTTAGTTTTTTCTTTTATAATATTTTCGTAATATTCGATATTTTGAGTTTTATCTGCTTTTATAAGTGGCTCTAATATCTCTTTTTTTTCTGAGAGTTCTCTTTCAAGCATCTGTGAATAAAGGGTATATCCTACTGAGTCTATGAAGCCATGTTGTCTTCCACCAAGAACATCTCCTGCTCCTCTAATTGATAAGTCTTGCATAGCAATTTTAAAACCACTACCTAATGAAGTGAAATTTTTTATTGCAGATAAACGTTTTTCAGACGTTTCTGTCAATGATTTAAATGGTTTATACATTAAATAAGCATACGCTTCTCTATTACTTCTACCTACTCTACCTCTTATTTGATATAGTTGGCTAAGCCCAAACTTATCTGCATCTTCTATTATTAAAGTATTTACATTAGAAATATCTATTCCTGTTTCTATTATTGTTGTAGAAATAAGCATGTCATATTCTTTATTTATTACATCAGCCATAATATTTTCTAATTCTTTTTGAGTCATTCGTCCATGAGCAAAAGCTATGTTTATTTCGGGAAGTAATTTTTTTAATTCTAAATACTTTTCCTCGATAGTTTCTACCTTATTGTAAACATAGAATACTTGCCCGTTCCTATCTATTTCATTAAGAACAGCTTCCCGAATAATATTTGGATTTTCACTAATTACAAATGTTTGAATAGGTTGTCTATTTCTTGGAGGTGTCTCGATAACTGATAAATCTCTTATGCCTATTAGACTCATATGTAATGTTCTAGGAATTGGTGTAGCACTTAAAGTTAAAACATCTATCATATTTTTTAAATATTTAATTTTTTCTTTATGTTTAACCCCAAACCTTTGTTCTTCATCAATTATTAATAACCCTAAGTCTTTATATTTAAATTTATCATTTAATAATTTATGTGTTCCGATAATAATGTCTATTTGTCCATTTTTAAGTTTTTTACATATTTCATTAATTTCTTTTGTAGATTTAAATCTACTTACGACTTCTATGTTTACAGGAAAATTACTAAATCTTTCTTCAAAATTGTTATAATGCTGTTCGGCAAGAAGCGTTGTAGGAACAAGCACGGCTACTTGTTTATTGTCCATAACTGCTTTAAAAGCAACACGCATTGCTACTTCTGTTTTTCCAAAACCTACATCACCGCATAATAGTCTGTCCATCGGACGTTCTTTTTCCATATCTCGTTTTATTTCTTCTGTTGCTTTCTCTTGATCTTGAGTTGCTGTAAATAAGAAATCTTGTTCGAATTCTTTTTGTAATACACTGTCTTGACTAAATGCATAACCTACATTTAATTCTCTTTTTATATATAGTTTTATTAACTCGCCAGAAATATCTTCTATTTCTTTTCGAACTTTTGTTTTTACTTGTTGCCATTTTTTTGTACCTAATTTATTTAACGGCGGCTTTCTGTTATCAGATGAAGATGTATATTTTTGGATATACTTCATATTATCAATATCCACATATATAATATCGCCACCCTCATATACAACTTTTAAAAAGTCTTTATTAATTCCTGCAACTTCTATATTTTCTATACCTTCATAAATACCAATTCCATGATGAATATGTACTATGTAGTCTCCTTTATTTAGATCTTGATAATTTCTTATTTTTTCTGAATTAGAAAATTTAAATGTTACTCTTTTCTTTTTAGGAGTAGCGTCCTTAAAAATTTCAAAAGGTGTTATTAATAAAAATTTCTTTTTAGGACTCTCAAATCCCTTTATATTATATTCTGTTTTTTCTAAACTTATTTTCCCCGGAATAATGCCTACATAAATATCATCATAAAGTCCGTTGTCAAACAATACTTTTTCTATATAATCACGTTTTTTTTCAGTATCATAAGTAATTACAACTTCATACTTATCATTTATTTTTTCTTTAATTTCTTTAGTTAATTGTTCTTCTGTTGAAAAAAATGCTAAATCTATAATATTTAAATTATATGATTTATCTATTTCTTTAAAATTAGATTTTAAATTTGATAGATAATATTTCTTAATTTTTAAATTTTTCAACTTCTCCATGGCGTAATAGTCTACAACATCTTGATATATATAGTTATTACTTATTTCAGAAAATTTGATTGAAAAATAATCTTTCATATCATCTATTTTCGAAGAAATTTTATTATAATTATCAAAAAATACTACCATATCTGTTGTCAGATAATCAACAATACTATAAGGACTATCATAAATATAATTAGAAAAACTATCTAATTCTTCAAATATCCCATTTTCTTTAAAAAGAGAAATTTTATTTCTTAAATATTCTTCTATATCTAAAAAATTAGTTTCTGTTTCTAATTTTTTATTATTTAAAGATGCTTCTAATTTCTCTATTACTTTTTCTTTTTCATTAAGTGTTAAAAAGAAATCAAATGTAGGATAAATAGAGGTATAATCTATTTTTTCTGTTGATTTTTGACTAGCAATGTCAAATATTCTTATACTGTCTAATTCTTCGTCAAAAAAGTCTAATCTAATAGGATGATTATTCAGAGGACTATAAATATCAATAATACTCCCTCTTTTAGCAAATTCTCCTATATTTTCTACGCTATCGACTTGAACATACCCCAAGTCTAATAGTTTCTTAGATAAGTCACTAAATTCTATAAAACTTTCAAGACTTAGATTAATTATTGATTTTTCTAAATCTTTTTTACTTTTTATTGTTCTACACAAAGATTTTATGGGCAATATTAATATCATCTTTTTTTTATTAATGATATTAAATAAAATTTCCATAGATAATTGTTCTAAATCATAACTTCTTTTAGTAAATCTTTTTAATAAATCTATTTCAGGAAAAATAT
>CAMEOL010000066.1 GCA_945929765.1 uncultured Gemella sp. | reverse complement strand
AAAAGTTTTGTCATTTTGTGCAACTTTATGCGCACTATCTCTAGTCCACGATTTCAACATTTTTGAGAACAAATCGTTTAAAGAATCTACTTTCCCTTTGTATTGCTCATTTATTACTATTAAATCTTCACTATAATCAATACCATTATAACTTATCTCTCTACCTGAGTTTGTGTAGTACATAATTTTCTACCTTTCGAATATTAATAATTATCTAGTATATTGTAATTTTATAGAAATTTCTTCTAGCTTTTTTAAGCAACCAGAAAATTTTTTCTTAATTTCAATTTATAACAATTCAGAAAAATCTTCTTCTAATTTTTCTACTGTAGTTTCATTTTCAACTTGCGTTACGGAATTTAAATTTATTAAATATGTTGTTGTGCTAGCTATAGTTTCTGCAAATATCTGCGAATAATCATCGCGAGCTTCATACTGAATAATTTTTTCTAACTTTGGTTTTGTTTTCGGAGCTTTTGGTGTAAATATTGTACAGCAGTCTTCAAACGGTAAATTAGATATTTCATAAGTTCCAATTTCAGTAGCAATTTTTATAATATCAACTTTATCCATAGTTAATAATGGGCGTAAAACCGGCATATTAGTTACATTATTTATACAATTCATTGATTCTAAAGTTTGACTAGCTACTTGTCCCAAAGATTCTCCAGTAGCTAGAGCTAAACAGTTTTCTTTTTTAGCTATTTCTTCTGCTACCTTTAGCATAAAACGGCGTGTTGACGTCATTGTATAATTTTCTGGAACATTTTTTACTATTTCTGTTTGTAGTTTTGTAAAGTTTACAACATGAACTTTTACCGTTCCTATTATTTCACTAAGTTTTTTTGCTAAACTGAATATTTTTTCTAATGCATCTTGTGATGTAAATGGTGGTGATTGGAAATGTAACATTTCTACTTCTACACCTTTTACTTGAAGCATATGTGCAGCAACAGGAGAATCAATACCACCTGATAATAATAATAAAGCTTTTGAAGATGTATTTACTGGAAAACCTCCAACTCCTTTTATGAAATCAGTAAAGATGAATATTCCTTCACTTCTCACTTCTACATTAATTACAAAATCTGGATTTTTCACATCAACTGATAAATTTTTATAATTAGACAGTACAAAACCACCAAAAATGTTGTTTAATTCGTTTGTATTGTACTGGAAATTTTTGTTCGGTCTCTTTGTTTGAATTTTAAATTTATAATTTTTATTTTGCTTTCTTTCTAATAAGCGAGCTATATTTACTTTTGCATCTTCTACATCTAGACTAGCTCTTAATACAGGAGAAAATGTATGTATCCCTGGAATTCTTTTTAATTTTTCTAATATTTCTTCTACATATTCATTGCTATCTAAATGAATGTACATTCTATCTCTTTTGGTTTGGATATGATATCCCTTAAAATTCTTTAAATTTAATTTAATATTTTTTGTTAACTTTCTCAAAAATTCATTTCTATTTCCTGATTTTAAAGTAAGCTCTCCATAACGAATAATTATATGACTATATTCCACTCTCTATTACCTCTTTAAATTGTATATATTTTTCTTTAAAAATTTCAACAAAACGATGTATATCATTTTCTTCTGTTAAGAACGACATACTTACCCTTATACTTCCTTTAATATTGTCCTCAGACAACCCTCGAGCGTTAAGTGCTTCATTTAAATGAAATTTTTTTGACGAACACGCACTCGTTGTAGAAACCATAATTCCACTTTCATTCAATGCATTTATTATCGCTTCTCCTTTTATTTTTGGTAAACTAATGTTAATTATTGAATTTATGTAGTTATTATCTAATGGTGAATTTATTTCTACATATTCTAGCTTTGATAAATTATCGATTATATATTTTTTCCACTTGTAGTGTTCTTCTCTTTTTGCTAAATTTTGTTCATTGCATAGCCTTAATGCTTTTGCCATTGCAACAATACTCGGTAAATTTACTGTTCCGCTTCTTAAATTATCTTCTTGTCCCCCACCATAATTTATGTTTTTTATAGACCTTCTAGACTTAACATACAAAACACCTATTCCTTTTGGTCCATGAAACTTATGAGCTGATATTGAGTAACTATCGACATCATTTAAATTCATCTCATTTTTTAATATCCCCTGTACTCCATCTACATGAAAATGAACTTTTGGAAAACCTTTTAAAATCGAAACAATTTCATTAATAGGTTGAATAGCACCAAAAACATTATTAACTTGCATAATACTTACTAGTACAGTATCTTTGGTAAGCAGCTTTTTAAAATGTTCTAGATCAACTAATCCATTAGGTAAGACATTTACATAATCTAGTTTGAATCCTTTTTCTTCTAGAGATCTAAAAGTTTCTAACACAGACGGGTGTTCTAATTTAGACGTTATTATATGTTTCCCGAAATCTTTTTTATGTTCTGCAGCTCCCAATATCGCAATATTGTTACTCTCTGTTGCTCCTGATGTAAAATAAATTTTACTACTCTCTACTCCCATTATACTTGATATTTGTTCTCTACTAGCCGATAATAATTTTGCACCAATTTTCCCAAAATTATTAATACTAGCTGTATTTCCATAATACTTTTCGTTAACTTCTAAATATGTTTGCAACACTTCTGGAAATGGTTTTGTTGTTGCGGCATTATCTAAATAAATCAAAATAATTCTCCTTATAATAAATTTATTCTAATATTAAAACTAAAAAATACGTCTAAGTTTGTGAGCATTACCTAGACGTAATAGTTCGTTAATTCTAAAATTATTTTATAAAAATACAATTTAATAATTACCTAACTATCTGGAAGATAAGTATGTTCAAAACTTTTAAACAACTTATATTTTATAATTCATTGTTAACAACATCTTTTAATATTTGATCCCATTTTGGCAAATATCTATCCATTCTAACTGAACGATCACTATCTTCTCGTAAAATATTATGCGATGAGTACCCTGTTAATAAAACTTCTCCATCGATTGAGGCTTCGTAATAAAATATAGTTTTTACACCACTATGCTTTTGTAAAATTGTTTTTATATAAATATCCGTATTTGTCAATTTTATATTCTTTTTGATTGATATTTTTATTTCATTATCAGCATAATAAAAACCATAATTCCCTAAAGTATCGGTGTTAATTCCTAAACTAGATAAATAATATTTTCTCGCTAATGTTAACCAATCATAAATATATTTATTATCTAGATACCCTGCTTCATTAAAAAATTTGTTTTCCAATTTAAATTTAATAATTTTCTCGTACATATTTATTTTTCTCTTTCTATTATTGTAGATATTGATTTCATAATTTCTGCTGTAATTTGGTCATGTTTATAACCTTTATTTTTTAATTCTGTTGTATTTATTACATCACCTATTACTATCTTAATCTTAGAAAAAATTCTGAATTTCTTATTAGGGATAATTGCAAATGTTAACACATCTGCTCCTGCTCTTGTAGAAATTAAAGATACACCATTATGAGCTTCACCTAAAGACAAATCTTCAGAATAACTTCTTGTACCCTCCGGAAAAATACCAACATTCTCTCCATTTTTTAGAGCAGCTATAGCATTATTAATACACGCTTTATCAAAAGTACCACGTTTAACCGGAAAAGCTCCTGTAGAAAGAAGCATATTTTTTAAGATAGGTATTCTAAATAATTCTTCTTTAGCTATAAAACGAATTTTATTATCAAAAAAAGGAACAAATAGCAAAGGATCATGATTACTTAAGTGATTCCCCGAAATAACCATCCCCTTAGCATTTTCTAATTTTTCTTTATTAACTATCGTTACTTTATAAAATAATTTATAATAAAATTTTAATGTGCATTTTACAAAATTGTACATAATATTCCTCTTTATACTTTTTCTTTACTAGCTAAAATAATAGTTTTTATTTTTTCTACAACTTCATCTATTGGCATAGAAGTTGTATCTAATTTTATTGCATCATCGACCATAATTAATGGAGCTATTTCTCTATTTTCATCTTGATAATCACGTTCTACTATTGCTTTCTTTATTTCTTCAAAATCTACTGATTCTTCAATATTATTAGCTAATAATTCTTTATATCTTCTATTAGCTCTTTCTTCCACAGATGCAGTTAAAAATATTTTTACTGTCGCATTTGGCAAAACTACAGAACCTATATCACGCCCATCCATTATAACATTACAACTTTCTGCCAATTCACGTTGTATCGAAATCAAATAATTTCTAACTGCTTTACTTTTAGCAAATAACGATGTATAAGTAGAAATTTCTGGTGTGCGTATTCTCTCCGTAACATCAACACCATCAATAGATTGTAGTTGAACCCCATTTTTAAAAGTAACTTTAAGTAAAGTATTATCTAAAATTTCAGAAATTTTCTCTTCATCTAACTCTAATAATTTACTATTTAAAAATTTATATGTTAAAGATCTATATAATGCCCCAGTATCAACATAATTAAAATTCAAGTCAGCTGCAACTTTCTTTGTTATTGTACTTTTACCTGATCCAGCTGGTCCATCTATTGCTACAGAAATATACATAAAATAACTCCTTAGTTAATATTTATCTTTACAATTATACAATATATAAAAGTAAATATCAATCATCCTAATTACTATTAATATGCAATATTTAACTAGTTGTTTCAATTCCCTCTTGATTTTTCTGAAAATTATGTTATGATAAAATAATATTACATATATAGGAGGAACTCTATGCAAGAGAAATTAACTTTTAAAAGTTTGTTTAATACTGTTTTAAATGGTATGGCTCTAGGTATTGTATCAGGATTAATTGCTAACGCAGTATTGTCAGCAGTCTTTAAATACTTAGGTTTATTATTTTTACCAAATGTATTTGCAATGTTAGGTCAAGCCGTGTTCTTATTACAATTTGCGGTACCAGCTCTTATTGGTGTTGCAATTGGTATGACAATGAAGTTTTCAGCTTTAGAAACTGCGGTTCTATCAAGTGCTATATTAGGTGGTAGTGGATCTATAGTGTTCAATGCACAACAAAAAATATATACAGCTACTCCAATGGGAGATTTATTCAATGTATTATTAGTTTCATTAATAGCTGTAGTAATTATTAGAGCAGTTAGCGGGAAATTTGGTTCATTAACTATTATCTTTTTACCGATAATTGGTGCTGGTATCCCTACTTTTATTGGACTTCTTACATTACCTTACATGAAGCAAGTTACTAAATTCTTAGCAGACGTAGTTTTAACATTTACGACATTACAACCTTTACTAATGTGCATGTTAATCGCAATGTCATTTGCTCTATTTATCGTAACCCCTGTATCAACGGTAGCAATGGGAATCATCTTATTCTCAAACACTAACAATTTAGGTGCTGGTGCTGCTGCTCTTGGAGTAGTTGCTTCTGCTGCTGTATTAATGTTAGGATCGCTAAAAGTTAAAAATCCTAAAGGAGTAAGTTTCGCTATATTATTAGGTGCTATTAAACTTATGATGCCTAACGTTGCGAGAACTCCGTTACTAATGGTTCCTATATTTTTAACAGCAGCAACTTCTGGTCTAGCAGGATGGGCGTTTAACATTTTAGGAGACCAAACTAGTGCTGGATTCGGTATTATCGGATTAGTTGGACCAGTTAAAGCATTTGAATTAGCTGGATCAATAGTATATATAGTTATTGCATATTTTGTAGTACCATTTGTTTCGGCTTTTGTTTTTGACAAAATTTGTTCAGATGTTCTAAAACTTTACAAAAAAGATGCATTCAAAACAGAATCACTATAATATAAATATTGTATAATAAATGGGAGCAACCTAATCAAATCATTTTTTTTAATTTGATTTTGGATTGCTCCCAAATTTTCTATCTAACT
>CAMEOL010000065.1 GCA_945929765.1 uncultured Gemella sp. | reverse complement strand
TTTCTAACAATTGTACTGTAGTCATAACTTCTCATAATTGTTTATCAGTAAGAGATTTGCTATTTAATAACTCTATCACATCATATAGATCTATATGTGATATAATTCGACCTACACCCCACATTAACTTCTCTTTTGGAGCTTTTATAACGTAATCGTTAAAATAATCCCATACATCTTTTGTAAAATGACCTGCCAAATAATTATTATCTACATTATATAATGATTTTACTACTGCATTTTCTATTTCTTTATTTTTCAAGAAGTTTATTGCGCTTTTTAAATTTACGATATTATTTATAATAATTTCATGCGGAAAATACGGTTCATCTTCCCAATCAAGCTTTAATAAATTATCTTGAATCAATCTGTAAGTAGATAATATTTTATTATTTATTATTTTATTTTCATTATAAAATTCACTATGTTTTTCGCCATTATTTTTTAATTGATAATAATGTTCATTTATACTTTTTATTTCATTATTTAATTTTATCGAAACTTGATCAATTTTTTCACAAAGTTGCTCTATTACTTTTATATCCACATTAACGTCATTTAATAATCTTTTATTGAAAGAAGACATAAATTTCTTTATAGTTGTTTGGAAATCTAAGGGAACAGCAGTTAAGTAGTCATAATGCAAGGCTAAAATACCATATAATATGTGATGTTGTTTAAAGACAATTTCATTATACGTATCCTTATTATCGAATTGTGTGTGATAATGGCTTTCTCTAAATTTTGAACTTGTAAAATCATTACGAACTGCCGGTATTCCCCCTATGGAGAATGACCAATCATCTGCCCACGTTGTTAAAGGCGTAATAATTTTCGTACGCTCTGTATACCCTCCTTGTAAGTTAGGAACTATATTAATAAAGTTATCTAAATAAGTTTCCAATTCGTTTACCGCTGTAATTTCATCAAATGGATTATGTAAAAAAGCAGGTAATTCAAAATTTATATTTAACACGGCTTTTCCTTGCCATTCAGGATGAATATTAAATACTTGATTATAAGCTCCTGTTGACCAATCATATCGAGTATTACTAGTTCCCCATTCTTCTGCCGCTAGAGACGTAAATATTATTGTTTTTTCTGGTTTATACCCTGTTGAAATTAACGCTTTTGCGATGCCCATCATTATACCTACAGCAGTAGCATTATCTTGAAAACCATCAAAATAAGCATCATAGTGTGACGAAAAAATTATATATGATTCACTATCTTTTCCTTGTATTTCACCAGTAACATTATAAGCAAGACCATCCAAAGTTACTGTTGATTTTACGTCTAAATTTATTTCTGCTTCTCCGTATTTACTAATCAATTCTAATATATATTTTGCATCACTTTTTTTCATCGAGAAAACTGGCATATCTGCTGGACCAATAATGTCATTTGCATTTAGTGCATCATCGCTAACTTCACTAAATCCTGCACTCTGAACCAATATTACTCCTGCTGCCCCTAAATTTTTTGCTTGTAATGCTGGATAATTTACCCACCAATTTTCTCTTTGATTTATATGGACTATTACTAATTTACCTAATATATCTATTTTTTCTAAATCTTGTTTAGTCCCAAAGCCACCATCTACTACTTTATACTTTTTCATTCCTTCAGTATCGAAGTTTATTTGATATGTACCTACTTCTATATCATGAGTTCGCCCTTGCAAATCTACAAAATTGGCGTTTCCTCTTTCGAAAGTCCAAGAATCTAATTTAAAAGGCTCCTTTTTTACATTCGATAAACCTATTTTTTTCATTTCTTCACATAAATAATCTGCAGCTTCGTGTTCTGCTTTTGAACCAGCAGTTCTATAACCTAAGCTTTCATTTGTTTTATATTTTGTAAGTTCACAAGAAAGTTTATACGAATAATCTACATCTACACTATCCATATATTTATTTATTATATTATTAAATGTTCCCATGCTATTCTCCTCATATTTTAAGAAAGAGCATAATAACAACTATAATAAAGTATTTCACACATTTATTATTTTTGTTTTTTATGCTCTTTAATTTCTAGGTCTTTTATTAATTAATGTCTATTAATATTTATTTTAAACTCTAAGAACAAATCATTCTGTAGTTGAACAATTTGTTGGGCCTGAGATTCATAAACTTCCAAGTTTTCCATTGTTTCATCATTAGGATAAAACTGTTCATCTGAAGTTGTTTCTTCTGGTAACAATTCTAAAGCTGCTTCAACTGGAGTTGCATAGCCTATATATTCTGCATTTTGAGCTGCATTTTCTGGCCTCAACATAAAGTCAATAAATTTATGAGCAGCATCTTCGTTTTTGGCTGTTTTTGGAATAACCATATTATCAAACCAAATATTACTTCCTGCTTTAGGTACAGAATATACAAGATCTTCGTTTTGATCTATCATTCCAGCTGCACTACCAGAAAACGTTATAGCTACTGCTGCTTCTCCATTTACCATTTGCATCGTTTTTTCATCATTGTTTATTGCTCTTACATTAGACCCCATTAACTCTAATTTTTTTTCTGCTAATCTTAATTTTACTGGATCAATTTCGTTTACAGAGTATCCTTCTGATTGTAAAGATAAACCTAACATTTCACGAGCTCCATCTACTAAAATAATATTATTTTTCAATCTTGGATCCCATAAATCATCCCACTTCTCAAATGTTTGATCCTCTTCCAATAACGTTGGATTATAAACAATCCCTAACGTTCCCCAAAAATATGGAATAGAATATTCATTATTTGGATCAAAACTTAAATTTAATAATTTAGAGTTGAGATTTTTAAAATTCGGTAATTTGTCCTTATCTAATTTTTTTAACAAATCCATATCCTTCATTTTTTTGATCATATAATCTGAAGGTACAATGATGTCATAAGCTGTTGATCCTGATTTAACTTTTGTTAATAGTGCTTCATTTGAATCAAATGTTTCATAAATTACTTTTATCCCTGTTTCTTCTTCAAATTTTGCTATTAATTCTGGATCAATATATTCTCCCCAGTTAAAGATTGTAAGTGTTCCTTCGCTACCTGCTTCTGAAGAATCTATATAACTTCTACTTTGTAACAATCCCACACTTAAAAGAAGAATAGAAAGTGCATAAATTACTAATTTTTTCATTTTATTTACCTCCTACATTCTTTAATTTATTAACATTAATTATATAGTATATAGCTACTGCAATAAATACAAATATTGTCATAACAGTTGATAAAGCATTAATTTGTAAATTAATACCTTGACGTGCCATTGAATAAACCTCTACAGATAAAGTTTGGAATCCATTACCCGTAACAAAGAAAGTTACAGCAAAATCATCTAATGAATACGTGAACCCCATGAAAAATCCGGCTAATATTCCAGGAGTAATATAAGGAACAATTACTTTTGTAATTACTTGAGAATAACTTGCTCCCAAATCTACTGCTGCGTTTATCATAGATATAGGCATTTCGTATAGTTTTGGTAAAACCATCAATACTACTATCGGAACACTAAATCCTATGTGCGAAATCAGAACTGACCAAAAACCTTGTAAACTTTCTAATCCTAATTTTTCGGCAATAAAAGTAAACATTAATAAAAATGAACTCCCTATAATAACATCTGGACTTACTATTAATATGTTATTCCCTACTAAATAGCTATTTTTGAAACGTTTTGTTTTTAATGAATAGATAGCTAATGCTCCTAAAGTACCTAAAATTGCCGAGAACAATCCTGTTAATATCGCAACAACAAAAGTATTAATAACTATTACAATCATTCTAGTATTTTCGAAAAGTTCTTGATAATGAATAAAAGAAAATTCTTCAAATATATTCATGTTTCTTCCTGAACTAAAAGAATAATAACCTAGAT
Organism: uncultured Gemella sp.; assembly: GCA_945929765.1. Classification (GTDB taxonomy): domain Bacteria; phylum Bacillota; class Bacilli; order Staphylococcales; family Gemellaceae; genus Gemelliphila. Next base: position 2,085 of record CAMEOL010000065.1, on the reverse strand, counting down.
AAAAAATAGGTACATATAATATTATAAAAATTAATGTTAAGTATAATTTAGAAGATATATTTTTCATTATCGTGTACCTCCTAATTTATTTTTGTTACTTGTTAAAATCATAATCAATGCCATAGTAAGAATTAAGAATACTGCAATAGTAGATCCTAAACCTACATTTTGTGTTACTAAGAAGTGTTCTTCGATAGCTGTACCTAAGTTAATAATTTTGTTACCAGCGATTAATCTTGTAATCATGAAAATAGATAAAGCCGGAATAAAAGTTACTTGAACTCCTGTCTTTACTCCTTCAATACTTAGTGGCAAAATAATTTTTCTAAATGTAGTTTTAAAATCTGCTCCTAAGTCATAAGAAGCGTCTATTAAGTTTTTATTTATTCCTGCTACCGAATTGTAAATTGGCAACAACATAAACGGCATAAAAATATATGCTGATACAAAAACAAAACTAAATGAATTAAATAGTAGTCCTTCTGATCCTAAACCTAAATAACTTAATACATTACTTATATTTCCATTTTTACTAAATAATCCGATAAATGCATAAGTTTTTAACAAAATATTTATCCATGTTGGTAAAATTATTAATAATAACAATATTTCTTTGTATTTGCTTCTACTTATTATAAAGGCTAATGGATAACTAATAACTAAACAAACTAACGTAATTATTAATGCATACCAAAAACTATAAAAAGTCATCCAAAGGTAAGTTTTCCCAAAAAATTCTACATAATTATTCAATGTAAAATTACCTTGTGTATCATGGAATGAGTAATATACTATTAATAATATCGGAAATACAACAAACATTAACATCCATAGCACATATGGAATTAGAAAGAATGAACGTGTTTTCTTGTCAAACATCTATTACTCCTCCTCTTCGTAAGCTTCTAGTCGAGCGTCGAATTCTTCCTCTGTTTCACCCGGAACCATGATGTGTATCGCCTCTGGATCAAAGTTTAATCCTACTGCCTTACCTGGTTCTGCGGGTTTAGTTGAATGAACAATCCACTCATTATATTGATCGTCTAAACAACAAATTTCATAATGAACCCCACGGAATAATTGAGTATCGACTACGACATTAATTTTTCCTTTTTCTACTGACGTAATCTCTAAGTCTTCTGGTCTAATTACTACCTCAACTCTCTTATTTTTTTCTAATCCCGCATCAACACATTCATATTGTTTTCCATAAATTTCTACTAAATAATCTTCTATCATGACTGCATTTACAATATTTGATTCTCCAATAAAATCTGCAACAAATTTGTTAACCGGCTCATCATAGATATCTAGAGGAGTACCACTTTGTTCAATCTTACCGTTATTCATAACGAATATATAATCACTCATGGCAAGTGCCTCTTCTTGATCGTGAGTTACATATATAAACGTAATTCCTGTCTGTTGCTGTAATTCACGTAATTCATATTGCATTTCTTGTCTTAATTTTAAGTCTAAAGCCGATAAAGATTCATCTAGTAAAATAATTTCTGGTTCATTAACAATTGCTCGAGCAATAGCAACACGTTGTTTTTGACCACCACTCATTTCATTTATTTCTCGTTTATCATAACCTTCTAGGTTAACTAGTTTTAAGGCTTTTTTTACTTTTTTCTGAATAACATCTTTCTTTTCGTTTTTTATTTTCAAACCAAAAGCTATGTTTTCAAAAACATTCATATGTGGAAATAATGCATAATCTTGAAACACAGTATTTACCTGACGTTGATTTGCTGGCACATCATTAACTATTTTTCCTGATAATAATACTTCACCTTTAGTAGGTTGTAAAAATCCACCGATTAATTTTAATATTGTACTTTTACCACAACCACTAGGTCCTAGTAATGTGTAAAATTTTCCTTTTTCTATCTCTATATCAATATTCTTTAATACATTATTATTACCAAAAGACATTGAAACGTCTTTAAATTCAACAATATTAGTCATTTTTCATCTCCTTAATTATAAATATGAATTTGTCGCTACTATTAATACCTCACATTGCTCCTCAAACGGATTTGATAAAGTATGTTCATCTGTAGCGGTAAAATAAAAAGTTTC
>CAMEOL010000064.1 GCA_945929765.1 uncultured Gemella sp. | reverse complement strand
TTCCATCAGATTTCTTTGTTGAAGATGATGATGAAGCACAACCAGTTAAAATGATTGATAAAGCCATAGCTGAGCTAAAAACTTTTAAAAACTTTTTATTTTTCATTATTCTGCCTCCTAAAATCATATAACTTAGCTTGTAAGTGTTTGAAAATAATTTATAAATATAATATCATCAATAAAATAAAAAGTCAATATAATTTTCAGAATATTACAGAATTTTTTAATTAAATTTAAACATTAAGTTAATTTAATGTAAATAACAGCATTTTCATCTGCTATTTATTGTATCCATTCTAAAACTATAAAACATAAAAGCAACTCTAAAACCGATTTATTTAAAAAACGATTTTAGAGTTGCTCCATACGTTTATTATAGTTTTCTTCTATAATCTTTGACGTGCATCAAGAGCACGACGTAATGCTTGCCCTATATAGTTAATACTCAATGCTAGCGTTAAAATCATTAACGCTGCTGGCAACCAAATGTACATTTTGTTTACTAAAATGTCCGCATCTTTAGCATAAGATAACAGTGTTCCGATACTTGGAGTACCTATCGGTAATCCAAAACCTAAGAACGTTAGTGATACTTCTAACCCCATATTAAGAACTAAAAGTAGCGTTGCTTCTACAATAATTATAGATGCAATGTTCGGCAGGATACCTTTAAACATAATAGTTAAATCTTTAGTTCCCATTGTTTTTGAAGCTAGTACATAATCACGACGTGATTCTGATAAAGCTTTACTACGTACTAAACGAGCTATACTTATCCAAGATAATGAAGATAGCATTAAAATAAAGCTAAAAATTCCATAGCCTCTATAGATACTTACAAATACGATAATGATCATTAAGAAAGGTAATATTGATAGAAAATCAATTATACGCATTGCGATATTATCAACTTTTCCTCCGTAGTAAGAAATTACTAACCCTATTAATGTTCCTAAACATACTGTTATTGTTGTTACAATAATAGAAATTAACAATGAATTTAACGTCCCCATTATTAATAATGCAAATACCGAAACTCCTCCAGACTCTGTTCCTAGTAAGTACCCATCTTCTCCTGGTAATAAGAATCGATTAAGTATGTCTACTTCTAATAACTCTGCCCTACTACCTGTAACAAATGTATATAAATTATAAAGTAAAACAAAAGCTACTAAAGATACAAGGATTACTAAAGCGCCAAAAGCTACTTTATCTTTTTTAAATTCACGAGCTATAACTGATAATGCTGATGGGTAATTATTCGTTACAGCTTCTTTTTTTGTTTGTTCTGTCATTCCTAATTACCTCCTAATCTAGTTTAATACGTGGGTCAACGATAGCCATAATAATGTCTGATAAAGCACTACCTACTAATGTCAACACACCCGAGAATAACATTAACGTCGTTACAACACTATAGTCACGTTCCATTACTGATTTATAGAATAATTCTCCCATACCCGGATATCCAAAAATTGTTTCTACGAAGATACCACCTGCAAATAGTCCTGTAATTGTAAATCCGAAGAATGCTGCGATTGGTAAAATAGAATTACGGAAGATATGACCTGAATAAACTTTTTTTACAGGGACACCTTTACTACGTGCTGTTTTTACATAATCACTTTGTTTTGCTTCTATTACTTCGTTACGAAGATATTGAATAGTTCCTACTGTTCCTAATAGCGCCATAGTTGTAGCAGGTAAAATTAAGTGATGTAGCTTATTAAGATAATAATCAAAAGTACCTGGCTGTAATCCTAGATCAACAGATCCTGTCGTAGGGAATAATCCTAAAATAAATCCGAAAAATACGATCATTACTAAGTAAAGAACGAAGTTAGGTATTGATAAAGCGATGAAAGTATATAAGTTAATTGCTCTATCTCCTTTAGAGTTATGATAACGACCAGCATACATTCCTAAAGGAATAGCTATCGCATAAGTTAATATTGCAGTCAATAAAGAAAGATTTAATGTGTTCCAGATTCTTTCTCCTACCATTGTATTAACAGTTTTACCCGTAACGTAACTTAGACCGAAATCTCCTTTTATAAAGTCAGATAACCACATATAATATTGTTCATACCAAGGTTTATAGAAACCTTTAGCTTGACGAATAGCTTCTATTTGTTCTTGAGAAATTTTTGGATTTTCTGCCAGTCCACTAAAAGGATCTCCTGGCATTAGTTTTGCTAAACCAAAAACTAAAATACTAAGAATAAATAGTTGAGGAATCATTACTAATAAACGTTTTAATATTACTTTCCACATTAGCTTTCTCCCCCTTTCATTGCTACATAATGTGTATCAGTTAATTTTTTAAGACCGTACACTTTTCCATCCGCATCAAAATAGTCATTATAATGTTCTTGATATTCTTTTTCTACTTCTTTACGAATTTTTGAAATTTCTTTTGCTTTCTCTATATTTGTACTCGGAATAGCTGCTATTAAACGTTTAGTATAAATATGTTGTGGATTATTATAAATATCTTCTCGTGTTCCACGCTCAACTATTCTTCCTCTATACATAATATAAATGTAATCACACATATGTTTAACTACACCTAAATCATGAGAAATAAATAGGTAACTAATATTAAAGTCTCTTTGAATTTTTTTCATGAAATTTAGTACTTGAGCCTGTACAGATAAGTCTAACGCAGATACCGGTTCGTCCGCTACAATAAGACGTGGGTTACAAGCAATAGCACGAGCAACTCCTATACGTTGACGTTGACCTCCAGAAAACTCAAAAGGATATTTATAAAGTGCATCCTCTCCCATACCTACTATTGATAATAGTTCTAGCACTCTTTCTCTAGTTTGTTCCTCATTTAAATTATCAAAATTGTTTATTGGTTCTGAAATAATATCAATGATTCGTTTACGTGGATTTAAACTAGACATTGCATCTTGGAAGATCATTTGCACATCTTTATTGTATGCTAATTTTTTTCGTGCTGCTTTTTTAGTAACATCCTCACCTTTGTACATTATAGAACCTGTTGTTGCTGTCTCTAAACCTAAAACAACTTTTCCTACAGTAGTTTTTCCACTACCACTTTCTCCTATAAGTCCATAAGTTTTTCCGGCTTCTATTTCTAACTCTACTCCATCTACCGCATGTACATAGCTTTTAATTGTATTAAAAAATCCTCCACGTATCGGGTAGTGAACTTTTAAATTTTCTATTTTAATCATTATTTCCTACCTCCTCAAACGTAAAGTGCTTATGACATGTACAACGTACAAAATGCCCAGCTTCTACTTCGTGTAATGATGGGTTTTTTTCGTGTGCTTCTTCTTTTAACCAAGGAACACGAGGTGCAAATCTACATCCCGTTCTATCTAAATTTTTAATAGATGGTACCATTCCTTCGATAGCATATAAATCTTCATTTCCATCTCCGTCAAGTTGTGGGATACTTCGTAATAAACTACGTGTATACGGATGTTGCGGATTTTGGAAAACTTGTTCCGATGTACCTAGTTCTACAACTTCCCCAGCATATAATACTGCAACTCTGTCCGCCATCTCTGCTACGACTCCTAAGTCGTGAGTAATAAGAATTACCCCTGCATGCATTTCTTCTTGTAGTTGTTTTAACAAATCTAATATCTGTGCCTGAATAGTAACATCAAGCGCTGTTGTAGGCTCATCAGCAATAATAATATTCGGTTTACACGATAACGCCATAGCTATCATTACACGTTGACGCATACCCCCAGATAATTCATGCGGATATTGTTTCGCACAGCGTTGCGGATTTGGAATACCCACTTGTGTCAATAACTCTATTACACGAGCTTCTCTTTCTTCTTTTTTCAACTCTGTATGATATACTAGTGCTTCTTCTATTTGTTTTCCTATTTTTTGAAGTGGATTTAATGATGATAAAGGATCTTGGAAGATCATTCCAATTTCTTTCGTTCTTATTTTATTTAATTCATCTTCAGATAATTCTAATAAGTTCTTTCCATCATAAATAATTTCACCTGTAGATTTCGTCAAATTCTCATTATGAAGTCCCATTACTGTAGTAGCCAATGTAGATTTCCCACATCCACTCTCTCCTACAATTGCTAATACTTCATTGCTATGCAAATCTAAACTAACATTATCTACCGCATTAAAATAATCATCTTTTATTCTAAATGCTGTCTCAAGGTTTTTGATTTCTAATATTTTTTTCACTTGATTACCCCTTTCTTGAGTATTCGGTAATTAATACATAAAGACATTAATATTTTTTTTACATAATATATATATTATCGAATTTTAAAGTAAATTGCAATAGAAAATTTAATAATTATACCTGAATTTTCAGATTATTTTAAAAATACTTCCATATTTTTGATTGCGTTTCCTCTTTATTTTGTTTTTATTTTCTATATTCTATTTAAAAATTAGTATTCTACTAACTTTTGGTTATAAACTAACATTTTTATTTCATACTATAATTATGCAAAAAATGTGAAGTTAAATGTACAATTATTACGAATTTTTAGTTTATAGAATTCGAATTAATCACTTACTCATGCGTAATCTGAGCACCATTAAAATCTTCACATATTTTTATTCATTATTGTCCATAATATTTTGTTTTCATCTAATATATATTCTTATACATTAGTAATAATTGTCGGTTCATCTGGATCTGTATGTAAGATGTTTATTTTATTTTGACAGTCAAATCCATAGTTACCCAATATATTCATTGTAGTCATATACGCCAATTCTTTTGTATTATTTTCTTTACTCAAATGGGCTAAATAAATATTTTTAGTATTATCTCCTATTATTTTTGATAAATAGTTAGCAGCGTCTGTATTTGATAAATGACCTTGATCTGACAAAATACGTTGTTTAGTCTTCCAAGGATATGGTCCACTCAACAATATATTTTCCTCATGATTACTTTCATAAACTATAGTATCCGAATTTTTTATATTGTCTATCATTTTATCCGAAACATATCCTGTATCTGTCAAAATACTAACTTTTCTTCCATCTTTTTCGAAAGTATAAAATTGAGGATTCGCAGCGTCATGACTAACTCCGAAACTTCGAACAGTCACACCACACAATTCTTTCACTTCATCTTTTTCGAAATGAAACTTCAAGTCCGTCTTTACCTCTCCTATGTTCATATTATCCCACGTTAGCTTATTTGCAAAAATCGGTATATTATACTTTCTAGCCAATACTCCGACACCTTTAATGTGGTCTATATGTTCATGTGTAACAAATATATGATTAATATCCGTAATGTCCCGACCTATTTTCGCAAGATTTTCTACTACTTTTTTTCCTGTTAATCCTGCATCAACAAGACAACGAAAATCACCTTTTTCTATATAAATACTGTTCCCACTACTACTACTTGCAAGAATAGAAATTTTCATTTTTTCTCCTAATAATTACATACTTTTTATTTTCAACATTTCTCATTATATCATCTTTCAAAAAATTTTCCATCAAATTAAAATATTGTTTGAAAAGAATTGTTAAATCTAGTAGAATTATCTTTAAGAGATATGTTATACCCCACATTTACCAACATATAGAATTTTATAATTAATTTTCTGTAACATTGAATATATTTAATCTGTCGATACTATATCTCTAATTTCATATTAAAATAGAAAAGAGGCTAACGTATGCAATTAATTTTAAGTATTTTGTCATTCCTTTTTTGGATACTTATAATAATAATAATTTATCAAAAAAACAAACCTAAAAGATATTTTGATCACCTAATAACTCTTTTTATAGTTCTTTATATCGCTCGCATTGTTGAATATTTTTTCTTAAAAAACGCTACTGTTAATATTATTGTAAATGGAGCTATTTTGTTAGTATCTGTTATTCTTATTTATTTAATATATACGAGAAAAGCTTTTATCGACAAAAAATAGTGTAGCGTATTTCCTATTCAAAAAATTTAAAAAATAACTTAAAAACT
>CAMEOL010000063.1 GCA_945929765.1 uncultured Gemella sp. | reverse complement strand
TTAGTTGTTTCTGTTATTTTCCTCCATGCCCCGTATTTGACATAGAGCCAAAAAAAATACCGTCAAATTGACGGTATTTTTTTAATCTTCTTTTTGAAATTCTAGTGCAATCTCTGGTTCGAAGTCTTCAGGTATTGATTTTTGTTTTATAATGATTACGTCGCATTTAGCGTAGCGAACTATTCCCTCTGATACAGATCCCATTAACATACGTTTAAATCCTGTAAGTCCAGAAGAACCACATACTACTAGATCAATATTTTTTTCGTCTACTATATCTTCGCTAAGAACGATTTTCGGTATACCTTGTTCAACTATTCCGTGAACTTCTGCAACACCACTATCTCTAGCTACTTTCACATAGCTTTCTACTAATTCCTTAGTCTTTTTGTAGAAAGAATTAAAGATGTATGGATCAGAAAGTCCTGATGTAGCTATAGTAGCATCAATAACAGATGCAATGTATAGGTGTGATCCTTCATTACGTTTAGCTATTGCTACTGCGTTTCTAAATGCCCATTCAGCTTGTTTTGAACCATCTACTGCTACTAAAATTTTTGAATATTTGTTTTCCATAAGAGATACCTCCTGTTCTTTTCTATATTGTTATTATAACACAGTTTTTTCAAAAATAAAAGTGTTTTCATAAAAATATTTAAAAGGGATTTCATTAAAAATAATTTAACAATACATTGATTAAAAATAATAGAAGTTTTTGATTAGAGTGATTTAAATATATACAAAAGAAAATCGTCTAAGTAGAACAAAACTACTTAGACGTGATTCATGGAATATTAATCGTGTTTTACGAATTTGTTTACTATTGCTAAACTACAAGATAATAACAATATAGTGGCTCCCCACATAAGAACGTTTCGTGGATCAGAATGGTCGACAATTATTAATCTAATTACTGCTGTAATTCCTATGTAAATAAAATAACGCAAAGGGAAATGGTAGTCGTTTTTAAAATATTTTACTATTAGAGCTAAAAACTCAAAATATAGGAAAAATAAAATAATTTCTTCTACGATTATTTTATAGTTGTCTCCATTTTTAAATGTTCCGAATGCTATTTGTATAATATCAATGGCTTCATTAAATATTACTAAGCAAAGTGATATTGCAATTAGTAGTAAAGCTATATTTTTTGTATATAGTATAGCTTTAGAAATATTTTTTGACATGTTATTAAATTTATTAAACATTAGAAAATACTCCTTTATTCAACTGTAATAAGTCTTTTTCTTGTATGTGTTTTACCATCTAGTTCTATTGAATATATAACTTCATACACCCCAGGTATAGCTGTATTTATATTAGAGGCGACCTCAACTTTATCAAGGTGAGAAACTCCCCCTTTACGTGCAATGACATCTTGTGTTGTAATGCTAAATTCACTATTTTGTTTTATTGTAATATTTTCTGGGACAACGAAATAAAAAGTTCTTTCCAGACGTCGTTGCATACGTTTGTGGTACTTTTCTTCGTCTTCTGCTGACATTTTTTCGCGTAATTTTTCGTCTACAAGGGGCATTAACTCTATTTCTGTATCAGCGATACAAATTCTACTATTTACAAGTGTGAATGTTTGTGTTCTCCCTGGACCACAATATGATTGACAACCTACAATAATTTCAGCGTTAGGAGCTTTTTTTTGCAATTTTGGTATTAAAGTTCGTAAATTTACACCAAGACATTCATCACATACACGGAATACAACTTTTTCTTCTGTTATTAAACCTTTGTTGTTTTTGTTCTCAGTCATTTTTGTATCCTTTCATTAATAAAATCTTTATAATTATACCACAATAACATTTAAAATTAAATTTTTAAGAGTTTTGTAACAATTAGTTTTATAAAGTATAGAAATATAAAGAAACAAATTATAAAAATAATAATTTTAGTTACTAAAGAGAAGAAAAATTGTTCAGGAAACATTTTTATTAAATTAGATTCTGAGGGACTAAGTAACCACAAATCATTAGAAAATAATATTTCGTGAAATTTTATCCAAAATTTATTAAAGTTAATTGCAACAAAAGATGCTATTGCTATTATAAAAATAGAAAAAAGTATTATACTATTATTAAATAATTGTAGAAACATTGTAATATAGCATTTTTTGAAAATTAATATATTAATAATAAATAGTAATAGAAAAATAATGATAGAGTATAAAGCTATATTATAAGTTTGTAAATATAGATTTCTAACGTCGACCATATGTAGAATATCTTTTTTTGTAAACCAAGAGCTATCCAGAGCAATATCTGTTTTTATATAATTTAGTAAATTCGAAGTGTAAGAATTCAGTTGTTCAGTTGTAATATTTAAATGATATGCTAAATTTTCTTGTGAATAAAATTTATGATAAATAGAAATATCGAAAGAAATATAAAAAATTATAAATATAATACTGCTAATAAATATTGAAAAATACTGGATAAGTATAGTAGAAGTAAGTAGAAATTTTTTCATTTTCCCTCCATAATAATTTAATTTTTACTTAATTATAGCATAAAATATTTAACACACTTAATTGAAAGTGCTATCATTTTGTTGTATAATATTGTTATAAAATAAAAATAGGGGGTGAAATTGTGAGCAGAAAAATAAATACTAATTTATTACACAGTTATCCAGTAAATGATAAGTATACGGGTGCAGCTTCTATACCAAAATATCAAGTAACTACCTTTGACCAGAAAAATATATATGTTGATGCACAAAAATATTGTTATAGTAGAATGGGTAATCCAACTTTAGAAGCATTACAAGAAGCTATAAAACAAATAGAAAATGCTGAATTTGCTTACGTATTTTCTTCTGGAATGGCGGCAGTAACAACTTCATTAATGTTATTTAAACAAGGAGATCACGTAATATTTCCAAAAGAAGTTTATGGTGGAACATATCAATTTGCATCAAAAATATTGCCAAAATATGGAATATCTGCTTCTTTTTTAGATTATAGAAATATAGATTTAATAAAAGAAAATATAAAAGAAAACACAAGGTGTATATATATAGAAACACCATCTAATCCGTTATTAAAAGTTTCAGATATAGAGAGAATAATAGCTCTTGCGAAAGAACATAAGTTGTTAACTATAGCAGATAATACATTTATGACGCCAATATACCAAAAACCATTAGCTATGGGATGTGATATAGTAGTAGAAAGTTTAACAAAATTTATAAATGGACATAGCGATGTATTAGGGGGTTCACTGGCAACTAATGATGAGGAACTAGCAAAAGAAATATCATTATTACATAAAAATTTTGGAGCTGTTATGGGAACAGAGGACGCTTGGCTCGTATTAAGAAGTATAAAAACTTTAGGATTACGACTAGAAAAAGCAACTAGTAATGCAGAACAAATAGCCAAATACTTAATAAATAATCCAAAAATAAAAAACGTTTATTATCCAGGTTTAGATAGCCATGAAAATAATGATATTCATACAAAACAAGCATCGTCAGGCGGAGCAGTACTTTCGTTTGAACTTTTTAGTGAAGAAGAAAGAATAGCATTTTTGGAAAAAATAAAACTACCAATCTTTGCAATAAGTTTAGGTGGGGTAGAATCGATAATTTCTCATCCTGCTACTATGTCTCATGCTTGTATGAGTGTATCTGAACGAGCAGAGCAAGGAATATCTGACAATCTTTTAAGGTTATCTTGTGGTATAGAAGATGTTGATGATTTAATTGAAGATTTAGAACAAGCATTAAAATAATAAAAAATAAATAGGAGAACGTTATGATAAAAAAAATACATACAGAAAAAGCACCAAAAGCGGTAGGACCTTATGTTCAAGCAAATAAAGTAGGAAATTTAATTTTCTGTTCGGGGCAATTAGGATTAATTCCAGAAACAGGAAAAATGGTCGAAGGTGGAGTATTAGAAGAAACAAAACAAATTTTTAAAAATATCGAAGCTGTATTAGAGGCAGCAGGAAGTTCGATGAATCACATAGTGAAATCAACGGTATTGTTAAAAGATATAAATGATTTTGCAGAAGTTAACAAAATATATGCAGAACAGTTTACAGATGTTTTACCAGCACGTTCTACATATCAAGTAGCAGTATTGCCAGCTGGTGCCAATATTGAAATAGAAGTTATAGCAGTAGAAAAGTAATTGTAAATTTCATATTAAATATTAATTAAAAGTATTTGAAATAACATAATCTTCGCAGGATAATCAAGAATTTTCAAAAAATTTTTAAAAAAATAAAAAAAATATGTTGACATTTATTTTTTTTCGTGATAACATATTAATCAAGTTAGATATGAGCCTATATTCGAATAAGTAATTTATCCGAACATTTAACAGAGAGTGTATGTAGCTGAAATTACACAATGCGTAAGATTTATGAAAATGGTTCGAATGGCATAAAAAAGTGAGTTAAAATCCGAACTTTTTTCGTCTTTGTGTTACGTTACAAACACGCATTATAAAGTGATTAATTCTAGACATAATTACTTGTAGTGGCTAAGTCGTACATGTACGAAAAAGTAAGGTGGTACCGTGAAATTGATTTTCGCCCTTATTCTCTTAGGAGAGTAGGGGCGTTTTTTTGTTTCTTACTTAAACATATCGATAACTATATAATTCAATTAAAGAAAGGAAAATATTAACAATGAAAAAAATATTAGCATTTTTATCAGCACTTATAGTAACATTTACATTAATCGGTTGTTCAACAAAATCTTCATCAACAACTGAAACAAAAACAGGAGTAAACGTAGAAAAATTAGATCCAAGTAACCCAGTAACTGTAAAAGTAGGAGCAACAAACGTTCCTCACGCAGAACTTTTAGAATATATTAAACCTAAATTAGAAAAAGAAGGTATTAAATTAGATATCGTAACTTATCAAGATTACTATCTACCAAACAAAAACTTAGTAGATAAAGAAATTGACTTAAATTACTTCCAACACGTTCCATTTTTAAACAATGAAATTAAAGAAAAAGGATACGCAATTGAAGATGCTGGAAAAGTTCATATTGAGCCAATCGGTTTATACTCTAAAAAAGTAAAAAGTTTATCTGAATTACAAGATGGAGCTTTAATTTTAGTAAGTAACAACAAGTCTGAATGGGGACGTGTTTTAAGCATTCTTCAAAAAGAAGGATTAGTTAAAATTAAAGATGGTGTAGATGTAATTACTGCAACATTTGATGATGTAGTAGAAAATCCTAAAAACTTAAAATTCAAATATGATAACGATCCAGCAATCATGGTTCAATACTACAATAATGGAGAAGGTGATCTAGTTTCTATTAACTCTAACTTTGCTGTTGACGCAGGAATTAGCCCAGTTAACGACTCAGTAGTAGTAGAAAGTCCAGATAACAACCCTTATGCTAACATTATCGTAACTCGTACAGGTGATAAAGATAAAGTTGTAACTAAAAAAATCTTAGAATACCTACAAAGTGAAGACGTTAAAAACTATATTAAAGAAAAATACAAAGGTGCAGTAGTACCAGCTTAATGAAAATAATTTAGACAAAAATCTGCTTACCTAAAAAAATATCCCAACTAACAAATGTTGTTGGGGTATTTTTTGTTTATATATTATACTGTTTTTCTAATTTTTTTCGTTCTTTATTTCCTTTTATCCAAGTAATAACAAATATTATTGTAAACAATATAATAGATATAGTGAAAATTTTATGTATTGTAGTCACAAAATTATAGTTATAATTAGGATATTTAATAATGTTGTTAAAAAAAGTATATAATATTATAGTAGAAATCATCATACATCTAATTATTGAATCGATTTTTAGATATTTTTTTAATTTAGGTGTTATGTATGGAATAACTTTTAAATTATATTTATATATGTTAAATTCTAAAATACCAATCAACGGTAATCCTAATATAATTATATAACGTAACTTTTCGAATATTACAGCAATAATAACTAAAGCGAAAAGCAGAATATGTAATGTAATATTTTTTCTTGTAATAGGTAGTTGTTCTCTCATATTAAAATCC
>CAMEOL010000062.1 GCA_945929765.1 uncultured Gemella sp. | reverse complement strand
ATTTCATAATAAATAGCCCTCCAAAATTTGTCCAAATTTTGGGGGCTATTACCAATCTACTTAGATGCAGTTGTATTTCATTTTAAAATTCATTGTTCAAAAAAATTTCTAGAGTTACTAAATTTATTAGTTGAAATGTCTATTTTGACTATAAACCTGTATTCAATAAAAGGTTATATATTTGCTTCGTATGTTCCGTCACGTAATTCTTGAGCAATCTTAGCAATTTTTCTAAATCTATGATTTAAGCCAGATTTTGAAAGCTTCCCATCTTCTATAAGTTCCGCAATATCTTTAAGTGCTAATTCTGGATATTTTAATCTAGCTTCAGCTACTGATCGTAATTTTTCATCAAGATTATCCAAACCTAATCGCTCTTCAATTATATTTATATCTTCAACTTGCTTAGCAGAGGCATTTACAGTTTTGTTCATATTAGCCAAATCACAATTTTGCATTCTATTTACTGAATTGTTTATATCTCTAATTATTCTTTCATCTTCAAACTTAAATAATGCCGAATATGCTCCTACAATATTAATAAAATCTGCTATTTTTTCTGATTCTTTAATATAAACAATATGTCCTTTTCTTCTTTCTATACAACGAGAATTTAAGTCGTAGCTATTCATCAACTTATTCAACTCTATCGCCTGTTCTTCGTATTGCGAAAAAATTTCCAAATGATAACTAGACGTTTCGGGATTATTTACAGATCCACCAGCCAAAACTGCACCTCTTAAATATGCTCTTTTCTTCTCTTCGCTATCTATTAGATCTTCTGATATGTTGGTTTTTAATGTATAATTATCATTCAATATTTTTAGTTCAGTTAAAATCTCTTTAACTCGTTCATCAAGACGACAAATATAAACATTATTTTTTTTAAGCTTCATCTTTTTTCTAACCGAAATATTTATGTGTACGTCATAAAAATGTTTAATTAAAGAAAAGATTCTTCTTGAAATTGCTGCATTTTCTGTTTGAATACTAATACTAAGTTTACCATTCGCTATTGTTAATACACCATTCATCTTTATTAGCGCCGATAATTCTGATAAAAATTCTTTACTATCTGTTATTTCAATTCTAGTTAATTCTTGTTTCATTTCTGAAGCGTAAGACATAAAATACCTCCTTTCTTAGACTATATAATTTTAACTTTTGTATTTTATCATATTTTCGTTATTAAAACAAACAATAAAATAAATAATTATATTAAACGTTATTCTTATTAAATTAGTAGGTAATGAATAAATTCATTAATAATGATATTTCTTGTAATTTTAAATAATTAATTCATTACTTCTAATATATAATTTTTATTATACTCTGTTACCGCTACTCTTTCTTTTATTCCGTTAATATCAAAATGCACTACTTCATCGGCAACACTACACAAAAATTCATAATCATGAGTAATAACAAAAACTATTATTTCATTATTACTAATTTCTGTAATTAATTTTGATAATTCTAACATATTGCTATAATCTAATCCACTTGTAGGTTCATCAAAAATTAATATTTTCTTGTTTGACAATAATGCAGAAGCTATTGCTACTCTTTGCTTTTCTCCACCTGATAATGTATTAGGATGTCTATATAATAAATTAGTTAACTTTAATTTTTTTATAACTTCCTCAAACTTATCTAAATTTGAACATCCCAATTTAATTTCTTTTTCTACTGAATTAGTAAATAGTTGGTAATTCACATCTTGCATAACTTGGAAGCTATTTTGGGTCAATTCTTTTTTGTTTAGTCTTTTGTTGTTTAATACTATGTCACCTTTAAATTTCCAAAAACCTGATAAAACATTCGCAAAAGTAGTTTTCCCACAACCGTTCTTACCTATAATGGCGTATACTTTTCCTGTAGAAAAATTTTGATTTTTGTGTTGTACTTTATTATTATTAACTTTATACTCTAAATTATCCAATTTCAAATAATCTGTACGTTCTATTCTTTTTGATTTTTCTAACAATTGAACTTTAGTTAAGTCTAACTGTCTAGTTCTACACTGCGTCCCATCAAAAAGAAGTAAATCTTCATTACTAAAACTATGTATAATTTGCCCATTACTAATAATATACATTCTATCAATTATATCCCGTAAATAATAAATCCTATGTTCTGCAATTATTATAGTTTTTCCACTATTTTTTAATTTTTCTATTATTTCAGAGATTAATTTTATAGCTTGTAAATCTAAGTTACTCGTAATTTCGTCTAAAACAAAAATATCAGCATCTAACATCATACTTGCCATAAAAGCTAACTTCTGTTTTTCTCCTCCACTCAATTCTAAAATATTTCTATCTAACAACTTCTCAGCAGAGAATGTTTTTGCCAAAAAATTTATTCTCTCAACAATTTTTTCCGGAGGAAATCCTAAATTTTCCATACTAAATGCCAGCTCACTTGTAGAATCTAGATGGAAAAATTGATTTTTAGGATTTTGAAATACACTACCAACCACTTTCGAAAATTGTTGTAGACTATCTCCTATATTTAAATGTGCTATTCTAGCCTCCCCATTAAATCCTCCATCAAAATACTCAGGAGCTAAGCCATTAATAATTCTTAATACACTAGTCTTTCCACAACCAGAATTTCCTGTAAATAGGATACATTCTCCTTTTTTTATTTCTAAATTAAAATTATTTAAATTTAATTTTTCTGATTTTATATATTTAAAATTAAAATTTGTAAATTTAATCAATTTTTTACTCCTACAAAATAAACAAACAATACAATGAATAATAAAAAAATATAATCACTCAAAGTAAACTTTAACGTTTGTATACTACTTTTTTTTCTATCACTCTCTATTCCTCTACAAATACAAGATATTGTTAAATCATTTGCAATGTTAGAACTGATTATAACATACGGAACAAAAACATACTCAACAAATTTCAAGGGATGTCTTAAATAATAAAATTTCGAAACTCCTATCCCCTTCATCTTTAAAGAATTTTTTATATATTTATAATCAGTAAGCATAGCAGGGAAAAATCTAAAAATTACAGCTAAAACTATTATGATACTATTAGGTATCTTTATACTTCTTAAAAAAGTAATTAACTCCGAAACTTTAGAACTTCCCAATAAAATAATACCTGCACATATTGGAAAATATATAGTTTTAAACATTAATGCACTTAATACCATAAAATTATCTATTATTGACACACTTGTATACTTCGCCAAAAATAATTCATAAACAGTAAAAAACATATATACCGAATATATTCTAATAGCTCTCTTCCAACTAACAATTACCAATATTAGTAAAGTAAAAATAGTAGCAGAAAAAAGATGTTCGTAAATGGACATCTTTTTAAACATTAAAATATTTGCGATAATTAAAAGTAACAATTTAGTTCTAATATCTAGTTTTAGCATTCTATATTCCTGCTTTTTCAAAATTTCTAAAATAAATACTTCTACCTATATATGTGCCGATTAAAGTAAAAATAACTGTTGATATTATTACAATCCAAAACATCTGTAAACTAGCACTATTCATTACAAAATTTACTTTTTCTTGAGAAAATCCTCGTTCTAACATATGTGTAATATAGTTATTTTTCATAAAATACATAGGTAATATAGCTCCTATCCCTCCCATTGTAAAAAAGAGATAAGAAAGATATTCGTTATTTCTTCTATAGAAAAACTCTGCAATAAGCCCTCCCAACATTTGAGTAACAAAAGATATCGCTACATGCCCTGAAATTAATAAAAATAAAGATAGAACAAATGAAGAAATTAATACAGCATATTTTTTATTAATTTTTTGGAATATTAGCGTAAATGCTGGAGCTGCAAAAAATCCTGTTCCTACAGTTGTAAATATTGCAAAATAAATTTCACCTGCAAAAAACACAGAGAAAAAAGCTGCACAAATACCAACTCCAACACCCATAAGTAAAATCATTAACAAATTGTATAACCCTAGATTAATTAAATCTTTTGTTGCTAAACTAGTTGACTTGTCTTTTTTTATATAATTTAAATTATTGTTCACAATACCTTCTCCTAATAAAGTTTTTTTATTACATTTAATGCTTCTTCAAAATCAGGCTCACTGCGAACCTCAGAAACTCTTTCGAAATAACGTATAGTTCCTTTTTTATCTACAACTATAACTTGACGACATAGTAAAGCTAACTCTTCCATATGTCCTCCGATATTCAACTCAAAATCTCGATAACGATAATCAGATACAGTTACTGCATTCTCAATATTGTTAGCACCACAAAATCTATTTAATGCAAAAGGTAAATCTTTCGACACTGTAACAACAACTAAATCTTCATAATTAGCAACTTCATTATTAAATCTTATAGTTTGCAAAGCACAAATACCTGTATCTATAGATGGAAACGTGTTAATCACTATAACTTTTCCTCTATAATCATCAATATTAAAATCTGACATGTCAGCTTTAACCGCACGAAAAGAAGGTAGTTTGTCTCCTACAT
The DNA here is from genome assembly GCA_945929765.1 of uncultured Gemella sp. Classification (GTDB taxonomy): domain Bacteria; phylum Bacillota; class Bacilli; order Staphylococcales; family Gemellaceae; genus Gemelliphila. The sequence continues at coordinate 1,709 of CAMEOL010000062.1, read as the reverse complement.
TAATACCTTTGTCATTAATAGTTACTTTCACACCACCAAATGTAATTTCGTTATTCATACAATTACCTCTCAATAAATATTACCATTTTATAATACCATATTTATTTTTTTATGTAAATGTTAAATTGATAATAATTATCAATTAGGTCGAATTGTTATTTCCTAAACTATACTAGTCCACTGATATGCTAATCTAGGATCTCCATTTTCTAAATATATAATCCCACAATATTTAAAATCATTTTCTAAAATTAGTTTTTGCATAATCTTATTATCACTATGGGTATCTATTCTCAAGTTAGCTATTTTTTCTTTACAGTAAGTTACCGCTAACTTCATTACACCTCGTTTTATACCGTTACTTGCTATGCGGTGAATAGTTCCATAATGTTCATCATTTAACCACTCTCCATCTTCAATATAATTATAAGTACTATCCTTGCCCAATATGAAAGCAAAAACTCCATATATGTCACTATCATCTTCTACAACAAATAAGTGATTGCTAGCTATATCTTCTTGTAACAAATTTATATTCGGATAATTATTGTTCCATTGATTTTTGTTACCGTTGCTACGCATATATATTTTGGCATGTTCATAAATTTCCATTATTTTATCTAAATCTTGTTTTTTAGCTAATCTTATATTCAATTATTTTCTCCTTTATTTATTATAAATCTATATAAAATTATACACCCCAACGCCCAATATAAACCGATAGAAAAACCTGCCATCACATCTGTAGGATAATGAACACCTAGATATACTCTTGTGAATGCTATTAACAAACATAAAAATATTGCCATAATATAAACTAAATATCTCCAAAAATTATTATTTATTTTCTTTGTTAGTAAATATGTTATTAATAAATATGTTATTATAGATCCCATAGAATGACCGCTTGGAAAAGAATATCCACTAGCATGTGCTAAATTTTCTATTTGATTAATTTCGAAAGGACGAGGTCTATCATAATAATTTTTTAAAAAATAATTTAACAATAACGCCCCAAAAATTATCGATAAACAAAACCAAATTGCAACAATATATTTTTTCAATTTTAAAACTAAATACGCTGTTACTGCTGTTACTACTATAAATAAAAACCATGAATCTGCTAATCTTGTTACAATAATAATTTCAGGTGTTATTTCGACATTTCTAATTTTGGAAATATACTGCCAAATAATCTCATCTAAATATAATGTATTATTCCATGAATTTTTTGAAAATGATGCAAAGTAAAAAAATGCAATTAACATTAACAGTGCTAAAGTTAAATTTATTATGTTTTTTGTTTTTATAACGAACTCCTCCTAAATTAACATATTAATTCTTTATATATTTTTTCTACAGACAAAGCATATCCTTCCTGGGTATATTTATTGTTTATTGTTGCGCGTTTTTTGGCATTTAATTTTTCTTTTAATAAATAATAAGATACTTCAAACTGATCAAAGTTTTCAAATTCAAAACCATTTATACCATTATCGATTAGTCCTTCTAAACTTTTATCTTTACGCACTAATAAATATAATCCCGTTACTAAAGCTTCTAAATAAGTTAACCCCTGTGTTTCGCTAGTTGAAGATGATACAAAAATATCACCGATAGCATAATAATTTTGAATATCTTCCCAATCAACCTAACCTGTAAATGTAACACTCTTTTCTAAACGTTTATCAAAAACCATTTTTTCTAAA
>CAMEOL010000061.1 GCA_945929765.1 uncultured Gemella sp. | reverse complement strand
TGCATAAGAATATTAGGTTTTATTTTTAAAACCACCGCATTTGACATAGAGCCTTCATAATGAATCGCTTTTCTTTATAAATATATTTTCAAATTATAAAAACTGGCGGGAATGTGTGGGAATCGAACCCACCCAAGAGGCTCTTAACCCCTCATACTAGTTTTGAAGACTAGAGAGCACACCAGAACTCATCCACTCCCATTTGCTATAGTATTATTATACAAGAAAAATTATATAAAATCAATAAGAAAAATATTGGATAAATTAATATTGACAGCGTTTGTAATTGTAATATAATATAATTAGGGAGATTGGATATAGGAGGATATATGAAAAATAAAAAAATAAAAAAATATAGTTCTATTCTATTGGCAGGATTGATTTTTACTAGCTGTGTAATAAACAATAACTTTGCAAAAGCAGAAAGTGTAGCAGTTAATGATAACGTAAATGTTAATTACAACAATAATAATGGAGTAGGGGTATTAAAGCTAAATGCCAAACATAATATTAAGAACATAGTAGTTCGTGCTACTTTGGGAGGTAAAACATTAGTAAATACTTATAGCGACTTATATAAAGGCAAAGAACTTACTATTAATTACAAAAAAGAAGATTTTTCTAACAATAAGGTTTTACCACATACGAGTGTAGTAAGAGAAAATGTTCAGATATCTGACTTTTTGGGAAGTGAAGAAATAAAAATAGAAATTGTCTATGAATATAATAATGAAGACCGAGTAGTTTTAAAAGATAAGAATACTCAAAATAGTAAAAAATTAGAAAAAGATAGTACGTTATCAGAGATTATCGGTAACGAGTCACTAGAGAATAATAAACAAAATGATGAAAAATTAGAAAAAGACACTAAACCAGAAACGACTACCAATAACGAAACTTTAGAAAATAGTGATCAAAATAATATAAACGATAAACAAGAAGAACTATCTTTAGACAGTGTTGTAGAAATAAAAGATGCGGGATTAAAAAAATTTTTACTAGACAATTTTTATAAATATGAGGGTATCGATATAGAATCAGGAATTGAGGGAGAATATGTTTTTAAACTAGTAGATAATAATTATCGAAAATCATCAGAAGAAAAAGAAATATTAGTAAGAGATTTACTACAATTAGAACAATTGAGTTTACAAGGTTATTATGATTTCTTCGCATTTTTGGTAGCAGAAAGTGAAGAACAAATAGCAGCTTTAAAACTAGAAGTACGTGACTTATCCGGATTAGAAGTTGCAAAGAACTTAAAATTACTAAGTATTTCATCGCATGATACAGAAAATAAATTTTCTCCAAATGGCTTAAAAGATATTACGAAATTAGAAAAATTACAAAATTTAGAATTACTAAGATTATCTCATAATGCAATTGATGATATAAGTGTCGTTACAAAACTACCTAAACTTAAAGAACTTTATCTTTCTCATAATTTAATAACAACTATAGAACCGTTAGCGAATATGACTAATTTAGAAAAATTAGATTTATCAAAAAATGATATACGAGATATTAGTTCCTTAATTAATCTAACAAATTTAAAAGAACTAACGCTAAGAGATGTGGGTATATCATCAATAGATGCGACAAAAAATATGACTAATATGGAAAGATTAGAAATAAGAGAAAACAATATAAATAATATCGAGATATTATCGAATTTTGCTAATTTGAAAGAAATATTGCTAGATAGTAATAGTGTTAGTGACTTTACAGCGGTAGATAACTTAAAAGAGTTGACTTATGTAAGTTCAGGAAATCAAGCAATAAATTCTAAGGGAGAACAACTGGTAACTTCGAAAAACTTTGAAAGAGAATCTAGTTATGCTGGCTTGAACAATGTAATTCAAGGAGATGTTACGGTGCAAAGTAGTGTAGAGGGAATAAATATCTCGTTAAATGAAACGAAAGATAAATTAAACATAACACTTACTGATCAATATGTTACAGAAAATAATAATAAGAAAACTACATTTGATATAACTTATGTCGCTAAAAATAAATTCGAATTTTTTGGGGATTATGAGGAATTTGAATACAAAGAGAATAATGTAATTTTAGATCTGCAAATAACAGATAATAATTCGGAAGAAAAGCCGAATCAGCCATAGTTTTAAGTAAAAATAGATAATTTTCATCGACTAAAGTATCAAATTTGAGAATTATTGAATATAAAAACACGTGAAAAATTGAAGATTCTAATTAGAATAGTGAAAAATTGTAAAATAAAGCATTTTGCTACTATACGTTAGGTTTGGGAATATACTAATTGGAACGTCTTTATATCACGTGTTTTTATTAATTTATCTATATTTTAGAATGTATGTTTATAGTATAAATAAAAAATAGGTAGAAGACTGACTAGTATGGTCTTCTACCAAGAAAAGGAAAGTTTATGAAGTTTTCTAAATAAAATTATTTATTTAGACTCATATATTATAATGATCTTACTTAAAATCTACTTAAAATTTCAAGTAGAAAATTATTTTAATTGTGCTATTTTTTGTTCTAAAGTTTGTTCGTTCATCATGCCTGGAATTTGGCTATGTATTGTTCCGTCACTATTAATAAATATATGTGTTGGGAAAGATCTTATGTTGTAATTTATCATAAATCTATCTTGAACATCAAAAAGAACGGGATAAGTAACACCAAGTTCATTAGCTTTATCTAAAATAACTTTTTTCGATTCATCTTGTGGGTTCATATTTTGGAATGTTGCGTCACTAGGAGAAGTCATTGATAAAAAGACAATATCATCACTAGATTTTACTTTTTGATAAACTTTTTCTAATTCCGGTATTTCTTTTATGCAAGGACCACACCAAGAAGCCCAAAGATTAATATAAACTTTTTTGCCTTTAAAATCGCTCAATCGAACATCGTTTCCATCAATATCTTTTGCTAAGAAATCAAAAGCTTCTTTGCTATCAGTAGTTTGTTTTGTTGATTCTGCAGAATTAGTAGTTGTAGTTGTTTGTTCTTCGGTAGTTTTCGAACAAGCAGTTAAAAATGTAGCTAATAATGTTGCAGAAATTATAGATAATATTTTTTTATTCATAGATTAACTCCTTATTAAGAAATGAAGTAGCGGACCATTATAGTTTGGAAATGTCCTGTTAAAATGGAAACACCTATAATTACCAAAATAATACCAGAAATTATTACCGCATAATTCATAATTTTTGGTCGTTTTTTTATTACATTTAATAAAGATGTAGCAAAAAGAGCTACGATAAGGAAAGGTAAGATGAAACCTATAGAATATACAATTACTAATAAATAACTTAGTATGCCTGTATGGGTGCTAGCATAAAGAAATACGCTCGCCAATATAGGTCCAATACAAGGTGTCCAAGAGAAACTAAAAGTAAAACCCATAGCGAATGCGATAAAAGGATTTATTTTTTTAGTTTTTATTTTATTTTTGAAAGAAAATTCTCTCTTCAAAAAATTGTTATTAAAAATTCCAAGCTGTAGCAAACCCATAAATATAATTAAAATAGCGCTTATAGTTTGTAATATACTAATATTGCTATTAAAGAATGTGCTTAGCATGCTAGTAGCGAATGAAATCAAAAAGAATGTTACGGCTATACCAGTTGTAAAGAATAAAGAATTGATAATTATTGTCGCCCTATTATATACAATATTACCTTCTTTATCTAATTCCTTTTTACCAGCTAGCATACTCAAGTAAATTGGAATTATTGGTATAACACAAGGTGAGAAAAATGATAATACCCCTTCTAAAAAGAGTGCTATTAATTTTATATTTTGAAAATCCATAATACTCCTTGAAATGATTTTATTATAATAACCCCTATGTTAATTACAATAATATAATACATGAAATAACATTAAAAATAAAGAGAAAATAACTAAAAATTAAGAAATATATGTAACATAAGACTAATTAGTTTTCAGTAACTTATCACTATTATTACAATACTGTTACATTTATTGTATTAGTGATGGATGTATATTAAAATTGGATATGTGGTTGAAATATTCAACTTTTGTATAAAAAATCGAGATATGTATAAAACATATTAATTTAAGGAGAAAAAATAATGAGTAAATTACATAAAATTGTAGCAAGTACAGCAGTATTAACAGCAGTGAGTGTTGGATTCACATCTTTAGCGGGTGCAGATATTTATACAGTAAAAAAAGGTGATACTTTATGGGATATCGCTATAAAAAACGGAACAACAGTAGAACAATTAATGAGAGATAACAATCTTACAAGTTCATTAATTTTCCCTGGAGATCAATTATCGTATCAATCAGTATCTACGCAAATAGTAAAAGCAGAATCTAATGGACACTATACTGTAGTTTTAGGAGATACTTTATACAAGATAGCTAATAAATTTGGAACAACAGTAGATGCTTTAGTAAAAGTAAATAAAATTTCAAATCCTAATTTAATTATGGTAGGACAAGCATTAAACGTTAATCCAAATGCGCAAGCTACATCAGCAGTAGCAGCACCGGTAGTTAAATCTGAAACAAAAGCAACTACATCTGTATCAAGTACAAATGTTGCGGCTCAAACAGCAGCAAACGCTAAAGCGGCAGCAGAAGCGAAAGCAGCGGCAGATGCTAAAGCAAAAGCAGAAGCAGAAGCAAAAGCGGCAGCAGACGCTAAGGCAAAAGCAGAAGCAGAAGCGAAAGCAGCGGCAGACGCTAAGGCAAAAGCAGAGGCGCAAGCAAAAGCGAAAGCAGCAGCAGACGCTAAAGCAAAAGCAGAGGCAGAAGCAAAAGCAGCAGCAGAAGCGAAAGCAAAAGCAGAGGCGGCAGCTCAAGCTCAAGCTAAAGCAAAACAACCAGCAGCTACACCAGTAGTAACACCAGCAGTAAGTAATAAAGGAGCAGCAATTTTAGCTGCGGCTCAAGCGCAATTAGGTAGATACCAAGACTGTACAATGTTAGTAACAAATGCGTTAAAAGCAGTTGGAATTAATTATCATGGATGGCCAGCAGGATACTTAAGTCTAGGGACAGTAGTTCCAGCGTCTCAAGCTCAACCAGGAGATTTAATCTACTATGCAAATGGAGGAATGGGATTAGCTCATATCGCAGTTTACGCAGGTAATGGACAAGCGGTTCATGGTGGATGGAACGGAAACCAAACAGTAGTAGCTACGGCAAATTTAGGAAGTGGACCGGTTTATATTCGAGTAGCATAATAAATAAAAAGTACAGGAAGCAAATAGTTGTTTCCTGTATTTTTATTACGGTGTATCATTAATGCGTACATTAAGTGAATATATATAAATATTATGCAATAAATTTAATCTGTGTAATGATTTTGGTTATATAATAAATACAGGTAGCGTTCATATCGTCTTTATTTCTTATAGTATGAATATACGTTTTTGCAGAAGTGCAGTTTTTATTGTATAATTATTTTTACTAAACTTAGGAGGAAATTATGATTTATATAGTTGGTTTAGGACCTAATGAAGAGAAAAATATTAAAGAAAGTATAAAAGAATTACTATTAGAAAATAAGGATAAGATTATTATTGCAAGAACAAAATCACATCCAGCAATATCATTTCTAGATGAGAATAATATTAATTATGATACTTGCGATAAATTTTATGTTGAAAATAATAATTTTGAAAATACATATAATGCTATAGTTAATTATATTTTAGAAGAACATAAAAAATCAGACGTATTATATTTAGTACCAGGGCATCCTATGGTTGCAGAATTAACGACGAAATTACTATTAGAGAATGCAGATAGTGTAAAAATAGTAGGTGGAGAAAGTTTTTTGGATAGCTGTTTTAATGCTGCACAATTTGACCCGGTAGAAGGTTTTACATTAATAGATGCAACAAACGAAGAATTGTTAAAAAAAGTAGAACCAACGAAACACTTATTAATTACACAATGTTATGACGATTTCACAGCAGGAAATATTTCTATAGAATTAATGGAGTATTACCCTTATGATCATGAAGTACTAATTATGGAAAATGTAGGCTGTGCTAATGAAAAATTATATCATAGTGAACTGTGTCAATTATCTGCAACGGTGGGAGAGGAAGTAAACAATTTAAGAACGATATATGTTCCACCATTTTTAGAGGCAGTGGATTATAACATAAAAAATTATTTACCTAGCTTCGAAGAAACGTCAACAACAAGTAGCAAAATAATATCGAATATTCGAAAAGAATTAATACTTTTAAAAGAGAATGTCGATAACGTTTC
>CAMEOL010000060.1 GCA_945929765.1 uncultured Gemella sp. | reverse complement strand
GACTATATAACGCAGTTATAAAATATAGTCTCTTTTTAAATTAGATAAATTAATAAATAATAAATAAAGTTGAATAAAATATAAAAAAAGTGTAAAATAAAATTAATAATATTTAAGGAGTTATAATAATGGGAAAAACATTAATTTTTGGACATAAGAATCCTGATACAGATACTATCTGTTCAGCAATCGTTTATAATAATTTAAAAAGACACCAAGGTATGGATACAGAAGCGGTTAGATTAGGGGAAGTCAATGATGAAACTAAATACGCTTTAGAATATTTTGGAACGAGTATTCCTAGATTAATAGAAGGAGTTAGTGAAGGTCAAGAAGTCATATTAGTAGATCACAATGAATTTCAACAATCTGCTAATGGTATTGAATCGGCAGTAATAAAAGAAGTAATAGATCATCATCGAATTGCAAATTTCGAAACTGCTGGTCCGCTTTATTATAGAGCAGAGCCATTAGGATGTACGGCAACAATTTTGAAAAAAATATATGATGAACAGAGTGTTACTATTAATAAAGAAATGGCAGGTCTAATGTTATCTGCTATAGTGTCAGATTCACTATTATTTAAATCTCCAACATGTACACTAAGAGATAAAGTAGCAGCAGAAGAATTAGCAAAAATTGCAGGAGTTGATGTAGAAGAATACGGACTTAATATGTTAAAGGCAGGAGCTTCTACTATTAACAAAACAGTTAAGGAACTAATTGATGTAGATGCTAAAGAATTTCTTATGAACGGAGAAAAATTAGTTGTTGCTCAAATAAATACTGTTGATGCAAAGGAAGTAACAGATCGAAAAGAAGAATTAGAAGAAACAATCAATGCTGAGATTTCTTCAAAACAACTAAGTGCTTTTGTTTTTGTTATTACAAATATTTTAACTTCGGATTCAGAAGTATTAGTATTAGGAAAAGAAAAAGATAAAGTAGCTAATGCTTTTGCTAAAAAATTAGAAAATAACTTAATGACTTTAGAAGGTGTAGTTTCTCGTAAAAAACAAGTAATACCTCAAATTACAGAAGAATTTAATAAGTAGGATATATTATGAATAGTAGAAATAAATTAGCAGTGCTATCAATTTTAAAAAGTATATTGGTTAACTTTCTTATTATCTTGGCTTTTGCAGGATTTTTTAAAAATAGTTTATATTTAGAAAATACTTTATATGCTTTATATGGATCAGTATTAATAACTTTATTTTACAAATTTATTAGACCGTTATTGATGTTAATAAGTATTGTCCCTATAGTGATGACTTTTGGTTTATTTATAGTTGTAATAAATGCTGTTATTATTTTATTAATATCTAACGTATTGTCTCCTAGTTTTCAAATTAGTTCGTTTTGGGCAGCATTAGGATTAGCCATCTTCATATCAGCGTTTAATTTTATTATTAATAGTAATGATAGACAGATTATAATAAAAAGAATAAAGTAGGTATATTATGAATAAAGTTACAACTAGAGATTTAATCGAAAAGTTAAATTTAGAAGTTATAAGTGATAATCACGATTTGAATAGAATTATAGAGGAATCTGATATTTCCAGACCAGCTTTAGAACTAGCGGGATATTTTTCACACTATAGCCCTATGAGAGTTCAAGTATTAGGAAACAGTGAATTGTCTTTCTTTAATCTTCTTAGCGGTAAAGAAAAAAAATCACGTATGAGAATGTTAGCAACTAGAAAAACACCATGTATAATAGTAGCTAGAGGGCTAGATGTTCCTAAAGAATTGATTGAAGCTGCTGCGAAATACGAGACTCCTGTACTAAGGACTAATAGTGTTACAACAAAAATTATTTCTAAAATTAACACATATTTACAACAAGAATTTGCTCCAGATACTTCAGTACACGGTGTATTTATTGAAGTTTATGGGATAGGTGTGTTAATTACAGGAGAAAGTGGAATCGGGAAAAGTGAAATTGCTTTGGAGCTAATAAAACGTGGACATAGATTAGTAGCAGATGATAGGGTAGACATTAAAGAATTAGATTACGATTTGCTAATAGGGAGATGTGGCTCTTCTTTAATAAAAAATCTTTTAGAAATAAGAGGATTAGGAATAATAAACGTAATGACTCTTTTTGGGACAGGTGCGGTTAGAGATGAAAAGCGTGTTAATATGAACGTTCATTTAGAAACATGGGATAGCAAGAAAGATTACGACAGAATAGGATTAATGGAAGAATATAGAGTTATTCACAATACTAAAGTGGTAAAGAAAACTATTCCTGTTCGTCCTGGTAGAAACGTTGCAATTATAATAGAGTCCGCAGCAATGAATTTCAGATTAAATAAAATGGGAATAAATACAGCTAAAGAATTTGAGGAAAGATTGCTGAATGAAATAGTATCAAAACAGGAGGATAATTATGAATAATTATTTAGATCCTATTGCATTTCATTTATTCTCAAGGCCAATATATTGGTACGGTATAATAATATCAAGTGCAATATTCTTAGCGTATTATTTTGCTGAATTAGAAGCAAAAAAACGTGGATTAGCAAAAGATACTATGTTAGATTTACTATTAGTTGCTATTCCAATTGCATTTATTTTTGCTAGATTGTATTATGTAGTGTTTAGATGGGATTATTATTCAAAAAATTCTTCAGAAATTATTGCAATATGGGATGGTGGAATAGCTGTTTATGGCGGACTTATAGGAGGATTAATAACATTAACAATTTTTTCTAAAGTTCGAAAATTAAATGTTTTAAAAATGCTAGATATTATTGCACCAAGTTTATTAATTGGTCTAATGATAGGTCGTTGGGGTAATTTTTTTAATCATGAAGCCTATGGAGAAATAGTAACTAGAGATTATTTAGAGACATTATATATTCCTAATTTTGTAATAGATAATATGTATATTGAAGGAGCGTACAGACAACCAACATTTTTGTATGAAAGTATTTGGTGTTTTATAGCCTTAGTTGTAATTTTATTATTAAGAAAATATTTATATAGTGGAGAAGTATTGGCGTTATATATGATTTTATATGGAGTTGAAAGATATTTTGTAGAAGGTATGCGTACAGATTCATTATATATAGGAGTGTTTAGAATTTCTCAACTTGTTTCCTTACTATTAGTATTATTAGGTATAATCTATTTAGTATATAATAGAATAATAAATAAAAAAGAAAAAAAATTGTATATTAATTTTTAATATATAAATTAGAGGTATAATATGAAAGAAATATATGATGTAATAATTATCGGAGCAGGACCGGCAGGTATGACATCTGCTATATATGCTAGTAGAGCAAATTTATCTGTGTTGATGATAGAAAAAAAATATCCAGGGGGACAAATGTTATCAACTGGAGAGATTGAAAATTATACAGGTTACGAAGAAATATCAGGGCCAGAATTATCAGAAAAGATGTTTGAACATTCTAAAAAGTTTGGAACTGAATTCGCATTCGGAGAAATTACAGATATAAAGGTAGAAAATAATTTAAAAATATTGACTGCAGGAGAAAAAACATTTAAAGCCAAGACAGTCATTATAGCGACAGGAACAGAAGCTAGGTTATTAGGAATTCCAGGAGAGCAAGAGTTCGCAAGTAGAGGAGTAAGTTATTGTGCTGTTTGTGACGGTGCATTTTTCAGAAACAAAAATGTAGTTGTTATTGGTGGAGGAGACTCTGCTATAGAAGAGGCATTATATCTTTCTAATTTAGTAAGTAAAGTTACTATAGTTCATAGACGTGATGAGTTACGCGCACAAAAAATATTGCAAAATAGGGAATTTGAAAAGGCAAATATTGAATTTGTATGGGATAGCGTACCGATAGAGATAAAAGGGGAAAGAAAAGTTAATTCTATTAGTATAAAGAATGTAAAAACAGAAGATATTACAGAAATCTCAGCAGATGGTATATTTATTTATATTGGGATGAATCCACAAACGTCGATATTTGAAAATTTAGATATATTAGACGAGTATGGCTATATACCAACAGATGATCATTTAGCAACAAAAATACCGGGAATATTCGTTGCTGGAGATGTTAGACAAAAAGAAATTCGTCAGGTCGTGACTGCAGCAAGTGATGGAGCTATTGCAGCACAAAGTGCTTATAAATATATAGAATTAAATCAATAATAACATTTATAATTGTGAGAGTTACAATAGATAGCTCTCACAATTATTTTAAAATATATATTTGTACAATATAATCAGTTATATAAAACTACTATGAAAAATTTTTAAATTAGTGTATAATTATATTATTATATTGGATTATGTAGGAGGTTGTTTTAATGGGAAATAAAAACTTAGGAACAATAGAAATAAAGCCACAAGCACTAGCAGTAATTGCAAGTATAGCTGTTACTGAAGTAGAGGGTGTCTCGAAATTATTAGGTAGCTTAAAGTCAGAAGCACTAGAAAAAATTGGAAAAAAAGAATATTCAAAAGGTGTAAAATTATCGTTTGATGGAAAAGAATTATTAGTAGATGTTACTTGTACTCTAAAATCAGGATACCCAGTATCTGTAGTTGCAGGAAAAATTCAAGAAAATGTTAAAAATTCTATTTATAATATGACAGAATTAAACGTAAAAAATATAAATATTAGTATCTTAGGTATTGATTACTAATTTTGTGGAGAAATTGAATGAAAACTAGACACGAATTAAGAGAAATTGTATTTAGATTATTATTCCAAGTGGATAATAATGATTTAGATTTAGAAACTATTTTAGAACTTGAAGATGATGATGTAAAAAAGAGTAGTTATATAAGAGAAACTGTTACTTCGGTTTTAGAGAAAAAAAATGACATAGATAATATCATTTCTGAAAATTTAAAAGGTTGGACGATAGAGAGATTATCTAAAATGGATCGTCAAATATTACGTATAGCTATTTATGAAATATTATTTAGTGAAATTCCATATAAAGTTTCTATAAATGAAGCGATAGAATTATCAAAGAAATACAGTGAAAAAGACGATAGTTATAAATTTGTTAATGGTGTTTTAAAAGGTGTAGTAGAGAAAGTGTCAAATTAATATGGCAAAAAAGACATATTTAACAGTAACAGCAATAAATAAATATTTAGAAAAAAAATATGTTAATGATCCTTATTTAAAGGAAGTTTATTTAAAAGGAGAAGTATCAAATCTTAAGCTTCATACGAGTGGAAATTTGTACTTCTCCTTAAAAGATGAAAATACAAAAATAAATGCGTTAAAATTTAATGCTCATGAATTAACAAATTTAAAGGATGGAGATAATGTTTTTGTTACTGCACAGATAAATTTTTATTTTCCTTATGGGGAACATAGGCTTATTGTATCAGAAATAAAACAAGATAGTGTAGGAGATTTATATAGAAAATTTATAGAACTTCGTGATAAGCTACATTTAGAAGGATTATTCGACAATAAACATAAAAAATCTATTTCTAGAATTAATATGAATATAGCTATTATAACTTCTGAAACTGGAGCCGCAATAGAAGATATGAGAAAAACTTTACTAAGAAGAAATCCTATAGCAAAAATTACTTTATACCCATCTCTAGTACAAGGAGAATCCTCTATAAACGATTTAGTAAAAAATTTAAAAATTGCGGATGCTAACGGACATGACGTAATTTTATTAGCTAGAGGTGGGGGTTCAATAGAAGATTTATGGAGTTTCAATAGTGAAACTGTTGTTCGAACAATATTTTCTTGCAAGACTCCTGTAGTAACTGGGATTGGTCATGAACCAGACGTAACACTATCAGATTATGTAGCTGATTTAAGAGCTTCAACGCCGACAGCAGCTGCAGAAGAAGTGACAAAATTAGACATAAATACATTAAAAAATTTATTTAGCAAAAATACGGATACTTTAAATAGGTGTATCACAGAAATAATAAAAGCTAATAAACAAAAGTTAATTAACTTAGAAAATAATTATTATATCAAGAATTTTGATAAAAGATATGATCCTCATAGAGTGTATCTAGAAAATAATAAAGAAAAATTATCAATACTAATAAATAACTTAGTTATACAGAAAAAAACATTGTTAAATAATAATAAAGAAAAGTTGTTTAATATAGATTTATTACATAGTTATAAGTTCTCGTTCGAAAAAATTGTAGAAAAACTAAGTGATAATTCTCCATTAAAAATACTTCAAAAGGGTTATTCAATTGTAGAAGATAGTAATAATAGAAAAATTTCTTCCATCGATGATGTGATCCCTAATGATAATA
>CAMEOL010000059.1 GCA_945929765.1 uncultured Gemella sp. | reverse complement strand
AATATATTTCAGTTAATTCAAAGGAATTTACTATTTGATCTAATTGTGATAAAATTGAAAAAGGTATTTTATATAGAATGGGGAATTATAGTGGAAATAGATAAAGTTATAAAAGTTTCTCAGCTGTACGACTATTATTCGGAACTACTAAGTGAGAAACAGCAAACTTATATGAATAATTACTTTTTTGATGATTTGTCCCTAACTGAAATATCAGAAAACTATGGGATATCTAAACAAGCAATTTCTAATAATATTAAAAGATCTATTGCAGAATTAGAAAGTTTCGAAAAAAAACTAAAATTAATTAAAAACAGCAATGAGAGACTTTTCTTACTAACCGAAATAAAAAAAATTAATAAGGATAGTGATGTAGCATTGCTTATTGATCAATTAATAAATTTAGAAAATTAGGAGAAAATTATGGCGTTTGAAAATTTATCTGAAAGATTACAAAATACAATTGCAAAAATAACAGGAAAAGGTAAAGTATCTGAATCAGATGTTAAAGAGATGATGAGAGAAGTTAGGTTAGCATTATTAGAAGCTGACGTTAATTTCAAAGTCGTTAAAGACTTTGTAAAAAAAATAAGTGATCGAGCTGTAGGTGCAGATGTTATGAAGTCATTGACACCTTCGCAACAAATTGTAAAAATCGTAAATGAAGAATTAGTAAATTTATTAGGTGGTAATTCAGCAGAGTTAAACTTCGATAACAAAGTTACTAAAGTTATGATGGTAGGGTTGCAAGGGGCTGGTAAGACTACAACTGCAGGAAAGTTGGCTTTGAAAGTTAAGAAAACTGAAAAGAAAAAGCCATTATTAATTGCAGCGGACGTCTATAGACCAGCAGCGGTTCAACAACTACAAACTTTAGGAAAACAACTAGATATACCTGTATTTTATGTAGACAAGGATCCGGTAGATATTGTGCGAGATGGGTTGAAGTTTGCTGAAGAAAACTATTATAATTATGTTATTATAGATACTGCTGGACGACTACATATAGATGAATTATTGATGGAAGAATTACAACAGATAAAAGAAGTTTCTAGTCCAAACGATATTTTATTAGTAGTAGATTCTATGATAGGTCAAGAAGCTGTAAATATTGCTTCATCATTTAATGAACAACTAGATATTACAGGATTAATTTTAACTAAATTAGACGGGGATACTCGTGGTGGTGCTGCTCTTTCTATCAAATCAATTACAGATAAGCCTATAAAACTTGTCGGTGTAGGTGAAAAAATGGGAGATTTAGAGTATTTTCATCCCGAGCGAATGGCTTCTAGAATATTAGGAATGGGTGATGTTTTAACTTTAATAGAAAAAGCTCAGTCTTCTATAGATGAAGAAGAAGCAAAGAAAATGCAAGAAAAAATGTTTAATCAAACATTTACATTTGAAGATTTTCTTGTCCAATTAAATCAAATAAAAAAGTTGGGATCTATTAAGGATATATTAGGAATGTTACCTGGAGTAGGAAAACAGCTAAAAGGACTAGATATGTCAAAAATTGACGATAAACAATTTACTTATATAGAAGCTATTATCCAATCTATGACAATAGAAGAGAGACAAAATCCTGATATTATAAATGTCCCTAGAAGAAAGCGTATAGCACAAGGTAGTGGCCGTCCAATAAATGAAGTTCATAAATTAATAAAACAATTTGAAGAAATGCGAAAAATGATGAAACAGTTTGGCGGAATGATGAACGATAAATCAAAAAGAAAGGGACTTGGAAGGCTCTTAGGCGGGAAACTTCCATTCTAGCATTATGAACAATATAGTATTATTTCAACCGGAAATTCCAGCCAACACAGGTAATATAGCAAGAACTTGCGTAGGTACAGGAACTAGATTACATTTAATAATGCCAATTAGCTTCTCGATTGATGATAAGCACGTGAAAAGAGCGGGATTGGATTATTGGGAACATTTAGATTTGGTTATTTGGGATAGTTTGGACCATTTCTTAGAAAATACAGATTCAAAAAATTATTTTTTAATCACAAAATTTGGCGAAAAAATTTATTCGGATTTTGATTTTTCTAATACAGATAATGAAGAATTATATTTTATATTTGGCAGAGAAACAAAAGGATTACCGGAACATTTCAGAGAGAAGTTTGCAAAACAAACGCTAAAAATACCTATGACCGATAAAGTAAGATCTCTTAATTTATCAAATACAGCAGCTATGATAGTGTATGAAGCGTTGAGACAACAAAATTTTAATAATTTAAACATATAGTGGAGGTTTTTTTATGAAGACAGATTTTCAAATATCAATTGAGAGTAAAAAAGAAAGTATTTATGATGTAGCTAATAAGATAGGAATTAGTGCAGATGAATTAATTCCTTATGGGAAATATAAAGCGAAAATAGACGTTAAAGATCTTGAAGTTAATAAAGATGCAAAATTAGTTCTTGTTACTGCAATAAATCCTACAGCAGGTGGAGAAGGTAAATCTACGATAACAATTGGTCTTACAGACGGATTGAATGTGATTGGTAAAAAATCATGTGTAGCATTAAGAGAGCCGTCTTTAGGTCCAGTATTAGGAATGAAGGGTGGAGCTGCAGGAGGTGGTTACGCTCAAGTAGTTCCTATGGATGAAATTAATCTTCATTTTACAGGTGATATGCATGCAATTACTACTGCTAATAATGCTATTGCTGCATTATTAGACAACCATATTTTCCAAGGTAATGAGTTAGATATACAAAAAATAGTATTTAACAGAACATTAGATATGAATGATCGTGCATTAAGAAATATTAATATTAATACAAATAATAAATTTCAACGTGAAGATCATTTCGACATAACAGTTGCTAGTGAAATAATGGCAATTCTTTGTTTAGCAGAAAATATAAAAGATTTAAAACAAAAGATTGCGAATATTTTAGTAGCATACAACTCTAAAGGTGAAGCAATATATGTAAAAGATTTAAAAATAGAAGGTGTAATAACAGCTATTTTAAAAGATGCTATTAAACCGAATGTTGTTCAAACATTAGAAAATAATCCGGCAATTATTCACGGAGGACCGTTTGCAAATATTGCACATGGTTGTAATTCAGTTATTGCAACAAAAACAGCTTTAAAATATGCAGATTATGTAGTTACAGAAGCAGGTTTTGGAGCAGATCTTGGAGCAGAAAAATTCTTGAATATCAAATGTAGAAAATCAGGTTTAAAACCAAATGCGGTAGTAATAGTAGCAACTGTTAGAGCGTTAAAACTTCATGGTAATCTACCTGTAGAAAAATTATCAGAAGAAGATTTAGAAGCTCTTAGAAATGGTTTGAAAAATTTAGAGAAACATATAGAGAATGTTACTAAATTCCAATTGCCTGTTGTTGTAGCGTTAAATGTCTTTGCAACAGATACGGAGTCAGAATTAGATTTAATTAATTCTTGGGCTGAAGAAAATAATGTGTGTTATTCAAAAGTTGAGGTGTTTTCTAAAGGTGGAAAAGGTGCAGTAGATCTAGCGGAAAAAGTAGTATCTTTAGCTGAAAATAATAATCAACAATTTAAATTACTATATGAAGATGAATTACCTATTCTAGAAAAAATCGAATTAATATGTAAAGAAATTTATGGCGCTAACGGAGTAGATATATCGGATAATTGTTTAGAGGAGATAAAAAATCTAGAACAATTAGGTTTTGGAAATCTTCCTATATGTATGGCCAAAACGCCATTGTCGTTGTCTGATAATCCAGAATATAAAGGACGCCCTGCAGATTTTAAAGTGAAAATAACAGACGTGAAAGTTAAGAGTGGAGCAGGTTTCATTGTTGTTTACACTAATAAAATTTTAACTATGCCAGGATTGCCAAAACGTCCAAACGCTTTAAATATTGATATCGATGATAATAATAATATAATTAATATTTTTTAAAAATTAGTGGGATTATATAAATACGTTAAATATAAATTGTGCTTACTAAATTCCACAATTTCAAAAAATACGTGAAAATGTGAAGGTCTAAGCAGTAATTGCAGCGAATCTGCGTCTTGTATGATTCGAACGAATTTTATCATAGTTCGTTGTCTGCTATATGTGAAAATCTTCACATATTTTCACTTTTTCAGGTATATAAGTTTCAAATAACAGTGAGTTGAATTTATATAAATATAGTGTAAAAAAGGAGAAGAAAAATGTCATTTGTAGAAATTATTGATGATTGTAATTATCTATCAGAGGATACGAAAAACATGCTAATAAATTTACTTGATTTAGCAGCAGATGTAGAGAAGATAGATAAAAGTAGTTGTGAAATGTCTTTATCATTTGTAGACATAGAAGAAATTCATCAAATAAACAAAGAATATCGTAATATAGATAGACCTACGGATGTTATATCTTTTGCTTTAAATGATCAAGTTGAAGGTGAAATTGACATTGTAGGAGGAGAGCAAATAAATTATTTAGGTGATGTAATTATTTGTCTTGATATTGCTAAAGAGCAAGCTTTAGAATATAATCATTCCCTAGAAAGAGAACTAGGTTTTTTGACTGTACATGGATTTCTTCACTTATTAGGATATGATCATATGTCTGAAGATGAAGAAAAAATAATGTTTGGAAAACAAGAAGAAATATTGAGTAAATTTGGTCTTGAAAGATAGAGAGGTTGTTAAATGGATAACAATTATATAAAAACAGGGTTTATTACAATTATTGGTAGACCTAATGCAGGAAAATCAACTTTATTGAATAATATATTAAATCAAAAAATTGCAATAATGTCTGATAAACCACAGACAACAAGAAATATAATTAATGGTGTATATACGGATATAGATTCTCAGATAGTGTTTGTCGATACACCAGGTATACATAAACCTAAACATAAATTAGGTGATTACATGATGAAAATAGCTAACAGCGCTATAAAAGAATCTGAAATTGTTTATTTAATTGTTAATGCTTCGGAAAAGTATGGGCCAGGAGATGAAAGAATAATTAACATTGTTAAAGAATTAAATGTCCCAACTTTTTTACTTTTAAACAAAATTGATCTTATAACACCTGAACAGCTATTAAAAACTATAGATTTTTATAAAGATTTATATGACTTTGTAGAAATAGTTCCTATCTCTGCATTAAAATCTATAAATGTTGATAATCTATTATCTGTTACTAAAAAATATTTAACTCCTAGTATAAAAATGTATCCAGATGATGTAATTACGGACTCGCCAGAATATTTTATTATTACAGAATTTATTAGAGAAAAAGTATTGTTGCTAACAGAACAAGAAATACCACATTCAGTAGCTGTAGTTATTGATAAGATAGAAAAACAAAATGATAGTAAAAAACAAATTATAGCTTCTATTATTGTTGAAAGAAAATCGCAAAAAGGAATGATAATAGGTAAACAAGGAAAAATGATTAAAGAAATTGGCCGTCGAGCAAGAAGAGATATAGAGGAATTGTTAGGTGAGAAAGTATTCCTCGAACTTTGGGTTAAAGTAATAGATGGCTGGAGAACAAAACCTAATCTTATAAAAGTTTTAGGGTATAGGGATGATATTTTTGATTAATAATTTGACGAAAACTGGTATTGTAATAAAGAAAATAGCATATAGAGATTATCATGAAATATTACATGTTTTAACTGAAGACGGAAATATAGAGAGTTTTTTTTATGAAAATGTAAATAAAAACAGAAAAAGCATTAAGATTTCGATTCCAACATTATTAACTGTTAATTATTTTAAAACAACAGGAATGAATAAAATTACCAATATAGACGTGGATAACTACTATACAAATATAGTTTACGATATCACAAAAACTAGTTATATAAGTAATATATTAGAGTTAGTAACTTACTGTGAATACATTCCTACTAAAATATATAAATTAATATTGAAACTATTAATTTTAATTAATGAAGATAAAATAGATGTAAAATTAGCTAATTGCTACTTCATAATTAAATTTCTTCAACTAGAAGGATTTAGATTTAGATACAAAAAAACAGATATCGATTATCAAGGGTATAGTTTTAAAGATAATATGTTTGTTGATTTTGTATCTGCACATAATCAATTTTATAAGATAAATAGTAAATTAATTAAACTAATATATTATTTTTCAATAAAAGATACAGAAATTTTAGAACAAATATTTTTAGATGATGATGAGCTAAAAGTTTTAACTAATTTATTAATACTAATATTGAATGAATATTTAGGTATATCAACAAAAACTTATAAAAAAATCAAGGAATTAGAAGAATTACTATATTCTTTTAAGGAGGATAATAAAAGAAATGAATAAACCAATAGGTATTTTTGATAGTGGAGTTG
>CAMEOL010000058.1 GCA_945929765.1 uncultured Gemella sp. | reverse complement strand
AGCGTAAGATTAACTTTTGTTAAACTTTTTTCTTTTAACAACTGTCAAACTCCCGACATCTTAATCTCCTTTTTATTACTTATCTATTATTATAACCTATAATGTTTTGAAATGCCACAAATTTTAGAAAATATAGTATAATAATAGTAATAAAATATATAAGATCATATTTTATTTATAGTTGAATTAAGGGTGAGGTGCTAATATTATGTATGTAAACTCCATAATAAATAAATTTATTGAAAGTTTACCAAATTATTTAGATAATATAGCGAATATAATAAATAGTATATCTACAGTTTCTATATTTTATATAATAAACACATTAATAGTGTTAACTATTGTATTTATCGAATCTCAAAGAGCATCAACTTCATGGGCATGGATATTAGTATTATTATTAATTCCTTACTTAGGGTTGATATTATATTTACTTCTGGGTAGAACAATATATCGAGAAAAGATATTTCCGTATTCACGTCAAGAAAAAATAGAATATCAACAAAGAATGTTAAACAGAAAAAAACCTTATGAGATATCAGTTGAAGACACCATTTTGTATAAAAATAAAAATTTAATTTCTTTAAATTTTAAATCAGATCAAGCATTTTTAACTACGAATAATGATATAACGGTAATAACAGATGGTAATGAAAAGTTTAAACTACTTTTTGAAGATATAAAAAATGCAAAAGAATATATTCATATTCAGTATTATATTATAAAAATGGATAATATAGGCAAAAAATTATTTGATTTATTGGAGCAAAAATTAAATGAAGGAGTAAAGATCTATATTTTATATGACGATATAGGTTCTAGAACTCTTAATAGAATAACTTTAAGAAGGTTGCGAAATGCAGGTGCAAAGACAAAAAGTTTCTTTAAATCGTCTTTACCGTTAATTAATTTACGTATGAATTATAGAAACCATAGAAAAATAGTAGTTATAGATGGTAAAATAGGATATACAGGTGGATTTAATGTAGGAGATGAGTACATAGGTCTGGATAAAAATCTAGGTTATTGGCGTGATACACATATTAGAATTGTAGGAGATGCTGTATCAGCTTTGAATTTTAGATTTATAGATGATTGGAATTCTCAGGTTCAACAAAGAGGTGATTCTGATTTTATTAGTTTGTTAGATGATCATATTTGTAATCACGAAAACATGAAACAAACAATACCTATTCAAATAGTTACTAGTGGACCAGATAAAAGATTAGAACAGATAAAATTAGGCTATTTAAATATGATAAATAGAGCTAAAGAATATATTTATATCCAGAGCCCGTATTTTATTCCTGATGAAAGTGTAATGGATGCATTGAAAATGGCGATATTGTCAGGTATTGATGTTCGAATTATGATCCCAAATAAACCAGATCATATTTTTGTTCGTTGGGCAAATTATGCTTATGTCGGAGAATTAGTTAAATTAGGTGCTCGAGTTTATGAATATAATAAAGGATTTCTTCATGCGAAAACAATTATTGTTGATGATTCAGTAACTAGTGTAGGAAGTGCTAATTTTGATAATAGAAGTTTTAAATTAAATTTCGAAATTAACAGTTTTATTTATGATAATGCCACTACAATAAAATTTAAAAATATATTTTTAGAAGATACCAAATCATCAAAATTATTATCACTAGATAAATACTTAAAAAGATCTATAATTATAAAAATAAAAGAATCAATTTCAAAATTAATATCACCTATACTTTAGTATAACAAAAATGTTATAGCATTATATTAATAATATTGTTTTTAGTATAAAATTGTGATATATTGTAAATTAGGTATATTTTAGGAGGAAAATAAACAAATGAAAAAATTTAAAAAAGTAGTTCTGCCGATAGCTTTAAGTGCTTCTGTAATAGGATTAGCAGGATGCTCAACTTCTGGAGGAGATACTTATATCTCAAGTAAAGTAGGTAATGTTACAGAAAAAGAAGTACTAGAAAATATCGGATCTCAAAATGTTGCAAAATCAGCAACAGATGTAGCAGTTAGAAAAATTTTGTTAGAAAAATATAAGGATAAAATTGATAGTAAGTATATAGAGTCTCAATATGAGGAATTAGTAAATCAAAGTGGTGGAAAAGATGCTTTTGAAGCTATATTAAAACAACAAGGATATACTGCTGAAAAAATAAAAGAACAATTAAAAGTTAGAACAGCTCAAGCTTATATGTTAACTGAATTTAGTAATATTACTGAAGATAAAATAAAAGAAGCTTATGAAAAAGAAAAAGTTCAATACCATTTAGCTCATATTTTAATTTCAGTTAAGAGTGATACAGCTCCTAACGGGTTAAGTGATGAAGAAGCAAAATCTAAAGCAGAAGATATCTTAAAGAAATTAAATGAAGGTGGAGACTTCTCAACATTAGCTAAAGAAAACTCAACGGATACATCAAATGCTTCGAATGGTGGAGACTTAGGATGGTCTTCTAAAGAAAGTAGTTCATTTGTAAAAGAATTTTCTGATGCAGCATATAGCTTAGAAAAAGGAAAAATTTCCGGAGTAGTAAAAACTTCATTTGGATATCACATTATAAAATTATTAGATACAAAAGAACTATCATATGAAGAAATGAAACCTCAATTAGTAGAAAAACTTGCACAAAACGCTGTTTCAGCAGACACTACATTGTATAGTAAAGCATTAAAAGCATTGTTTGAAGAATATGATGTTAAAGGTAATACTGATGATGTGAAAAACTACATTACAGATATGATAAGTGGTAGTACAACTACTAACCAATAATGCTAAATAGATATGATATTAGTAATTAAAGATTTCTGTCAAATACGGTAATTTTTAAAATAAATTGTAATATTCTTATGTAGTTTGGTAATAGCCCCCAAAATTTGGAAAAATTTTGGAGGGCTATTACTCTGTTGTGTAAGAATATTTTTATTTTTATAATCATCATTAACCTTAGATGATCTAGAATTATCTACAAAATAAAAATGTATCTAGTTTAAAAGACATGGTTGTTTTTCACAAAAATTATAGGAAATAACTATAAAAACTTCTAAAAAACTTAAACAGTATTTTTAGAAGTTTTAGTATAATTTATTATGATTAGAATTAAAAATTTATCTTATTTGTAGTTTTGTACAATCTTCTGAATAATTATAAATAAAATTTTAGTTATTATTTAGAAAGAAGTTCTTCTAATTTTTCTATTATGTAGTCTCTAAATAATTTTCCATCAATCATAGCTTCGTCATTTTCATTAAAATATATTGAAAAGAAATTTATTAAAAGATTATTATCTTTAATATAATAAGGTTGAAGATGTAAAGGTGTAATATGAATAGTAATATTTTCTACATTACTATTAGGAAATTTTGTATTTAATGATTCAGCTAAATCATCGACATTTAGCAGTTTAACAGGTTGAGCCATTTTTGAAGCTAACGATACATCTTCTGCGATCCACATGTTGTAGCTCCAAAATCTTTTTTCTTCTTTAGTTGCTGCAGATAATAGTTCTCTATTTTGAATAGAGCTCAGTACCTTTCTTATTGATTCTTCATTGAAGTTTTCAGATTTAGCTAATTTCATAGCTTCCATATTTGCAACATCTACGAAGAAGCTTTCGTTAACTTTTTCTTTATCTACGACAGCACTCCAGTAATATAACATAGATTCTACAACTTCTAAGTTAGTTTTAATTGTATTAATCATGATTAGTCCTCCCTATATGTATAAAAAATGATTATATTTTATATTTTATCATATAAATCAAATAATATAGTGTTGTAATTCCAACACTTTTCAACAATTTTAAATATATGTCTAAATAAAAACTACCAAAATATACGCATTATTGAAAACACAATATTCATATAAATTTATTCTAGCTAACTCTGCTTAAAGAAAAACATTAATTTTTGATAATATTACATAAAGAAAATTTCAAAATTAACAAACAATTTCAGAAGAAGAGTTATTTTTGGTTAATTTTTTTTGTTTAGTTCCATAAAAATATGTCTTTTATTTTGTGAAATATAATTTTAATCTATCTGATAACTAGAAAAATTTTCAAATACAAAGTATAATAGATTATGGTTTAAATTAAGAAATTTATATTTACATGATAATTAATAATTTATGAAAGGATATTTTTATGGTAATACAATGGTTTCCTGGACATATGGCTAAAGCCACTAGAGAAGTCCGAGAAAATCTTAAAATGGTGGATATAGTATTTGAACTTGTTGATGCACGTTGTCCCTTATCTTCGCACAATATGTATTTGGATGAAGTTGTAAAAGACAAGAAGAAAGTAATTATTTTTAATAAAATAGATTTGTGTGATAAAAAAGAAACTCAAAAGTGGAGAAGATATTTTGAAGATAATGGGTATGCAGTAGTTTATGCTGATGCCAAAAATAGTAATAATTTAAACGATGTTATTAATAAAGCAAAAGAAGAATTATCTGAAAAAATTGCTAGAATGGTAGCTAAAGGGATGAAGCCTAGAGCAATTCGAACAATGGTAATAGGAGTTCCTAACGTCGGGAAGTCTACTTTTATAAATAAGATTATAAAGAAAAATGTTGCTAATACTGCGAATAGACCAGGAGTAACTAAGAAACAGCAATGGCTAAAATTAAATAAAGACATTGAATTACTAGATACTCCAGGAATATTAATGCCTAAGTTTGATAATCAAGAAATTGGGAAAAAATTAAGCTTAATAGGATCTATTAAAGATGATATTACGCCTCTTGATGAAGTAAGTTTGTATTTATTAGAAATATTAAAACATCATTATTTAGATAAATTAAACAGTGTGTACAAAATAAATGTTACGGAAACTACAGAAAACTTAGAAATAATGGAACAGATTGCGAAAAAACGTTTTAAGCTAATTGCTGGTGATTATGATTATGAAAGTACTATAAAGTTATTGATCCAAGATTTTAGAACACAAAAATTCGGTTTAATTACTCTAGATAGTTTTGAGGAAATGATGCAACATGAAAATTAACGAAATTAAAAGTTTACTACAATCAGAAACAGTGTCTGCTGAAATTTTGAAAGAATTAGAAAAAGATGATAGAGCAGGTGTAAAAAAGTTAGTAGCCTCATATTATAAAAAAAAAGATAAAGAACAACAATTAGTAGAAAAATATAAAGAATTACAGTATTTCGAAGAAAAATATTTTTCAAAAGGGTATAATATAATATGTGGTGTAGATGAAGTAGGTCGTGGGCCGTTAGCAGGACCTTTAGTAGTAGCTGCTGTAATACTTAAGAGAGATAGTTATTTTGCAGGATTAACAGATTCAAAAAAACTTTCAAAAAAGAAAAGAGAAGAATTGTACGACAAAATTATTGCAGAGGCAATATCGTACGTAATAGTAGAAATAGAGCCGGCACAAATAGCAAGATATAACATATATAGAGCTACACAAATTGGAATGATTGCTGCGATAAAACAATTAAAATATAAGCCTGATTTAGCACTAATAGATGCAATGCCACTTGAAAGAAATGATATCAATAGCGTTAGTATAATAAAAGGAGATGCAAAGAGTGTTTCTATAGCAGCAGCTTCAGTATTAGCTAAAGTTTATCGGGATAGAATAATGGAAGATTACGCAAAAATCTATCCAGGTTATGACTTTGAAAATAATATGGGATATGGTACGGAGAAGCATTTAGAAGGATTAAAAAAATTCGGTATATGTCCTATCCATCGACTAGACTTTGAACCTATTAAATCAATGATAAAAAAACAGATAAAATAATAAGGAGGAGAAAATGAACGAAAAAATTGTAAAAAATACAAAAAACGTAAAAGTCAAGAAAAAATCAACTAGTGAAAAAATAAAAATTACTCCATTAGGAGGAGTTGAAGAAATTGCAAAAAATATGTATTTAGTAGAAATTAATGACGAAATGTTTCTACTAGATTCAGGATTAATGTTCCCTGAGATGGAAATGATAGGAATAGATGCAGTTATTCCTGATATATCATATGTATTGAAAAATAAAAATAAATTAAAAGGAATATTTTTATCAAATGGACATGTTAGTTCAATGGGAGCAATTCCTTACATTATAGACAAATTAAATGTACCAATTTTTGGTTCTAAATTAACGTTAGAATTATTAAAAAATCATCTGCGTTATTTAGGTATAAAGAAACGTATTAAGTTCAATTATGTAAACAACAAAAGTATTTATAAATTTGATAATACGAATGTATCTTTCTTTAAGACGACATATTCAATGCCAGATTCATTAGGTATAACATTATCGACTTCACAAGGTGCTATTGTTTATACTGGAGAGTTTAAGTTTGATCAATCTGTAAGTAAAGAATATCA
>CAMEOL010000057.1 GCA_945929765.1 uncultured Gemella sp. | reverse complement strand
TTACTAGACGGTTAGCCAGTGCATAAGAATGTTACGCTTTATGTTTAACAACTGCATTTATTATACAGCCAAAAATAAATGTGATGAGAATAAACTTACCTCATCACATTTGTTATACAATCTTACTTTATAATATAGTCATCACATTATCGATTATTTACAACAAAGGTTATAAATAGATTCTGCAAAGATTGCTACAGAAAGCAACAAATCATCGATAAACATATATTCATTTGCTTGGTGCATTGTATCTTCTCTTCCTGGTAATAACACACCAAATGCTACACCTTTTTTCAGGCATCTTGCATACGTTCCTCCACCAATTACTCGTGGTTCATTAATTTCATCGCCTGTGTGGTTTTTATAAGCTTGCCACAACGTTGTAACTAATTCGTCATCTTTTGGAACGTAGTGTGCTTCTTTATTGCTATAAACTTCTACCTCTACATTTTCGATTTCTAATTTTTCTAATTTTTCAATTAAATTAAATTTAGCTGGATAACGTGAATCTGTTTCTACCAATGCTTTATCACTTTCGTAACTGAAGATTCCATAGTTATATGTAGCATCTCCCATTTCATCATCGTTATATTTTAGTGCTAATTTTTCTCCGAACGGATCGTTCGCTATATTATCTACAATAAATTTAACGTAATTGTGCCCATTAGTATCTAAATCTAATGTCAATAAAAACTCTGCTAATTTTGTTGCTGCATTTTCTCCTAAATGTGGCGTAGAACCATGAGCTGCTTTTCCATATACTGTTACTTTATTGTTTTCTATTTTTCCAGTAATATTTTTGCTAGCTACATATTCATTAAATAACTCTGCTAATTTTGAGTTATCTCCTTCTACTATAGCTATAGCTTCACTTGGCACCATATTTTTTACTAATCCTGCATTTAATTTTGTAAGTGTATATGCTGATTGTTTGTTATTTTCTTTGAATTTTAGGCTGTATCTAAAATTAGCATGTGCTTTTTCTCCGTATATTAACGGGAACATAGCATCTGGTGTAAACCCTATAGATGGTTGTTCTTCTTTAGCAAAATATGCCTTAACACATCTAAATGCTGTTTCTTCATCACTACCAATTATTACTCTTATACGTTTTTTCCAGTCAACACCTAATTTATCTAGTAATTTTACTGCGTAATATGCTGCTAATGTTGGTCCTTTATCATCCAAAACTCCACGAGCATATATTTTTCCATCTCTTATTGTTGGAGAAAATGGAGGTGTTATCCATTCACTTTCTGTAACAGGAACTACGTCAACATGCCCTAATATACCGAAAAGATCGTCACCTTTCCCTATTTCGATATGACCTGCAATGTTATCTACTAATTTTGTTGCGTAGCCATCTCGTTCCCCGAAAGATAGAAATAGCTCTAATGCCTCTTTAGGTCCACTTCCAACAGGTGTTTCTTCTGTCACATCTGTTCCTAAAATAGATCTTACTTTTAACAATTCGAACAAGTCGCTAAGTAAGTCTTCTTTGTGTTTTAATACCTCTTCTTTAAAATTAATTGTCATTTTATTTATCCCCTTTTTGTAATTTATTTATTTCCTCTATTGTTAAATATCTATATTCTCCTAGTGATAAATTTTCATCTAGCACTAAGGAACCTATAGATAATCTTTTTAAATATGTTACCGTAAGATTAACAGCTCTCATCATTCTTTTTATTTGATGAAATTTACCTTCAGAAATAATAATATAAGCACTACTCTTTTCTGAACTTACCGATAACAATTCTAATTTGGCACTCTTACATTTATAATCGCCATCTATAGTTATTCCCTCAAAAAATGTTGTAACTATATCATCAGTTAACATTCCATCTACTTCTACATAATATTTCTTTTCTACATCTTTCTTTGGTGACAGCAATTTATGTGCCAATTCGCCGTTATTAGTTAATAAAATTAACCCTTCTGTATTTTTATCAAGTCTTCCAACCGGGAATGGTTTCAAAATTTTATCTTCATCTTTTAGAAGATCTATTACTGTTTTGTCTATTTTATCCTCTGTTGCAGAAACAACGTTTTGAGGTTTATTTAACATTATGTAGATATTTTTTTTATAAATAAGTTGTTGCTCGTCTAAAAGCACTATATCGTTATTTTCATCTATCTTGTAATCTGCAGATTTAATAATTACTCCATTAACAGTTATTCCTTTTTTTATTTTCTTTTTCGCCTCTGATCTTGATAATGTCGAACATGTAACAATAAATTTATCTAATCTCATTATCTTCTCCTTATTAACGAAGTTAGCGTCAATTTCTTGCCGAACAAATACGTAAAGAAATTAAATTTATTTAAAAGTATAAAGTAAATAACTGCACCAACACTACCAGACAATATTAATAACATCAAACTATCAATCTTATGAGTAATATCGAAATTACTAATAATCGACGCATAAATTGCAGAAACAACAATAAACATAATAAAACTAGCCATTAATACTTTACTAAATTGTATTGTGAATTGTTTTAATTTTAAGACTACAACATAATTAATAACTACTACATTTAAAAATATCATTAATATATACGCTAAGATCGAACAGTAAATTGCTCCTTCTGTTTCGAATTTTAATATGAATGTTTCGTTTAATGAATATTTAAATAGTAATCCTACTAAGATCGTATAAACATTTATTTTTTGTTTATCTATTGCTTGCATTATTATACCCGTCATTCCATATAATGAATATAAGAATGCTAATGGTAAATATATTCTCATTAAATAAAATGCAGACGGTTCTGGTTCATAAAATGATATATATAGTGGTTCTGTTAATATATACATACCTACCAATGCTGGAATTACGAGCATAAACAACGATAGTAATACTTTATTTATTTGTTGACTTAATTGTTGATAATCTTTTTTCACATACAATCTTGTTATTGCTGGCAAAAATGCACTTGAGAATGCAGGTGCTAAAGCTACTGCTATCATAACTAATTTGTTAATATAATTGTTATAAACATTATATTCTATCTCACCTATATGTGCTTTACCTAGTTTATCCATTGCGGGTAAAATTGTGTTCTGATCGATAATACTTAGTATAGCAAAAAATGATGAAACTACGACAAATGGTATAGAAACATAAAATATTTCTTTTAATATAGTAATATTATTTTCTTCTGAAGCTAACACTGTATTATTACGTTGGAAATCTAAATTTTTGCTATATTTTTTATAGTAATAAAGTAATATTAATAGCGCTATGAACGCTCCTGCACTCGCAGAAAAAGTTGCTATTGCATTAGCATACACAACATTTCCTAACGTTACTTCCATTACAATATATGTTCCAACGAGCATAACTAGTATTCGCACAACTTGTTCGATAAATTGAGAAATCGCACTCGGTGTCATAATCTCATGACCCTGAAAAACACCTTTCAGACCTGAAGCTATCATTACTAAAGGCATAGCGATACTTAACGTTCTAATAACGAACGCTAATTCATCTACTGTATATTTTAAAGGTTGACTAGTATTAGAAATTGTTAATTCAGCCAAAAAGTTAGCTCCAAAAATAAAGAATAATCCACAGATAACTCCAAAAGTTACCATCGTTAATGATCCTATTTTTGCAACTTGACGACTTTTCGTATAATTACCTTCTTCGTTATATTTAGAAACTAATTTTGCAATAGTTAATGGTATACCTGCAGACGATAGTTCTAACAACAAAATATAATAGTTGTACGCGTAATTCATTAATATCATATTGTCGCGCCCACCGATTATATTGTAGAAAGGTATTATATAAATTAAACCTAATATTTTTGTAAATATTAAACTAATACTTAATATAAATGTCCCTTTAAATAGTGAATCTCTTTTCAAAATTATCACTTCCAAACATTATTTTATTTTTTAGATAAATAAATACTGAAATGCATATACTAATGCAATAAAGAGACTATATACTAATGCTAGTCTAAAAATCTTCTCGATACGCTTTTTCTTAACTAATTTGTTAGCTACTAACAGGAAGTACATAGCTGCTATTATAAAGAAACTAAGAATAAAGACAAGAATAAATCCTAGTACTAATAACATATAATTTCCTCCATTTCTCACTTTTATTACTATTATTGTAACACAATTTAAAAAAATTTTACACAATAAACATTAATTTAAATCATAGCGCACTAGATTTATTACTATTTTTTATTAAGCCTATTTTAAAATATTATTTTATTTTTCTTGATTTTATTTTCCAAAGAGAGTTTTTTTAAAAAATAGCTTTAAAAATGTGATTATTTCGGGCATTTCTATGATATTTTTATCACGTTAGAAAATCTTACATATAATTTTACTTATATATATTTTTATGTTATTATACTCTTGTAAAATAAAATTGGCAGGTGATAATTATGGGATTTAAAGATTTTCAAAGAAATTTACCAGCTCTTCCTATTAGCGTAGTTACAAAAATAACACAACTAACCGCAAGACAAATTAGATACTACGAAGAAAAAAAGTTAGTAACACCTAATAGAACTGATGGTAATACTCGTTTATTTTCTTTAAATGACGTTGATAGATTACTTTCTATAAAAGAACTTTTAGAAAAAGGATTTAATATTAAAGCCATTGATGAAATAATAAACAACAAAAAAGTTTCTAATGAAATCAATAAAATCAGACAAATTATTCACAACGACATATTTATCGGTCCATCTGGATCGAGTAGAGAACCTATCGGCCGTGGTGACCTAGCTAGATTTTACAATAAGAAATAAGGATAACATTAAGGAGAATACAAATGGATAAAAAACAAGAAATTTTGGATATTATAAAAAAAGAAAATGTTAAGTATATTCGATTACAATTCACAGATATCACTGGGACAATAAAAAATGTTGAAGTTCCAGTTAGTCAAATCGAAAAAGTACTTGATAACAATATGATGTTCGACGGTTCTTCTATCGAAGGATTTGTAAGAATTGAAGAAAGTGATATGTACTTATACCCTGATTTAAACACATTTTTAGTATTTTCTTGGGATAGTGAATACGGTAAAGTCGCTCGCTTTATTTGTGACGTTTATACTGCAGACAGAAAACCATTTGCAGGAGATCCTCGTGGTAATCTAAAACGTATGCTAAAAAGAATGAATGATTTAGGATACGATACTCTTAATTTAGGACCAGAACCAGAATTCTTCTTATTTAAACTTTCTGAAAATGGTGAACCTAGCTTAGACTTAAACGACAATGGCGGGTACTTCGACTTAGCACCTGTTGATTTAGGAGAAAATGTTCGTCGTGATATCGTTCTAGAGTTAGAAAACCTTGGATTTGATATTGAGGCAAGTCACCACGAAGTAGCTCCTGGTCAACACGAAATAGACTTTAAGTATGCTGACGTAATTAGTGCTTGTGACAATATTCAAACGTTTAAACTTATTGTTAAAACTATTGCTAGAAAACATGGACTACATGCTACATTTATGCCTAAGCCAATTTTTGGAATCAACGGATCTGGAATGCACTGCAATATTTCATTATTCAAAGACGGGGAAAACTGCTTCTTCGACGAGACTACAGATAATCAATTATCAAGAGATGCTTATCATTTCATAGCTGGTATCTTAAAACATGCTCGTAGCTTTACTGCTATATGTAACCCTACTGTTAACTCTTATAAACGTCTAGTTCCGGGATATGAAGCACCTTGCTATGTTGCATGGTCAACATCTAACCGTTCTCCATTGGTTAGAATACCTGCATCTCGTGGTAAATCTACACGTGTCGAAGTGAGATCAGTAGACCCTGCAGCTAACCCATATTTAGCTATGTCTGCAATTCTTGCTGC
This sequence comes from uncultured Gemella sp., assembly GCA_945929765.1. Classification (GTDB taxonomy): domain Bacteria; phylum Bacillota; class Bacilli; order Staphylococcales; family Gemellaceae; genus Gemelliphila. The sequence goes on along the minus strand of CAMEOL010000057.1, from coordinate 571 downwards.
GGGACTAGATGGTATCGAAAATAAACTTGAACCTATGCATGAAGTAAATAGCAATATTTATGTTATGACAAAAGAAGAACGTGTGGCTGAAGGAATAGATGAATTACCGTCTACTCTATATACTGCACTAAAAGAATTACGTGACTCTGATATTATTAGAGAATCTTTAGGTGAGCATATTTTCCATAATTTTATCGAAGCTAAATCTATCGAATGGGATGCGTTTAGAACTAGAGTTACTGACTGGGAAATAGAACAATATCTAAAACAATATTAATAAAAATTTTCTAACGCAAATACAAATTATTACTAATATTAAAAGGAACGACTCAAAATAGCTTCCACAAGAAACTATAATTTTGAGTTGTTCCTTTTTTGTTTTAAAAGTTTTAGGATCATTGTTAAAATAAATATTCTTACGCAACGGATAAACACTCCAAAAGACTAATTAATTTTACTTTACATAAAAATTATTCAATTGTTGATTTTATAGCCAACTGAATTAATTATGTAACCAAGGTTTATTACATACTTATTCGTATAATATTTGGTTTAATACTGAACAATGTTG
>CAMEOL010000056.1 GCA_945929765.1 uncultured Gemella sp. | reverse complement strand
CCTGCGACCCTCTGATTAACAGTCAGATGCTACTACCAACTGAGCTACTGTGGATAAATGGAGGAGGAAAGGGGATTCGAACCCCTGCGAGCTTTTACACTCCTGTCGGTTTTCAAGACCGATCCCTTCAGCCGGACTTGGGTATTCCTCCTAATAAAAAAATGGAGCGGGTGATGAGAATCGAACTCACAACATCAGTTTGGAAGACTGAGGTTTTACCACTAAACTACACCCGCTTGTTAAAATATTTTGTTGTCTCTCAACTACATTAATTATTATAATAAAAGATAAAAAAAATGTCAACACTTTTTTGAAATTTTTTTGAAAAATTTTCTAGAGAATCCAAAATTTACGACACAAACAAAAACAAACCATCTATTTTTTGAATTATTGCGGTACATCTAAACTAAGGAGCTGCCTAAAAATAAAATAGAAAAGAAAAATTTTAAAAACTTATTCCAATTTACTTTTCAGAATAAAAAATATTTACTAACATATTTTAGAACAGCTCCTGACTGACTTTTTGTATAGATATATTTTTATTTAATTATCTAAACCCATACTAGCATTTCGCAATAGTTAAGTACAGGGCAACTAATATTATTAATTTAACATATTGAACTTTATATATTTTTAAATTTCAATGTTATTTTCGTACCTTTATTTACTTGACTTGAAATTTCTATTTTAGCATCGTGTAATAATGCGACGTTTTTTACTATCGCTAGTCCTAGTCCTGTACCTCCTGTTAACTTAGAATGTGATTTATCTACACGATAAAATCTTTCAAAAATTCGTGTAATATCTTTATCAGCTATACCTATTCCCGTATCTTCAACAGAAAACTCCACCGTATCATTTATTTCTCTTAAAATTATGTCTATATTTCCTGATTCTACATTATAATTAATAGCATTATCTATTAAATTTCTTAAAGCGTCGAAAATCAAAGGCTTTATCCCTCTAATTTTGCAGTTATCTATTTGTTTAGTAATAGTTATATTTTTTTCTAAAGCTTTGTATTCTAAACTATTTAATATTGTTAAAAGTTCTTCTTTTAAATCTATTAAATCTACTTGCTCAGATAAATTGCCCTCATCTAGTCTAGAAAGTTTTATAATATCTTGAATTAAGTTTAATAATCTTTTCGATTCTTTATTAATCTTTTTAGCAAACGCGGCAATATCTTTTTTTTCTACTAAACCTTCTGCTATTAATTCACTCATCCCCATTATTGAAGATAACGGTGTTTTTAATTCGTGTGATACGTTAGCAGAAAATTCTCGTCTAAATTGTGCATTCGTTTCTTCATCTGTTATATTATCAAAAATAACAAAGACAGCCAACTCATCATTTTTCAACTTACTTACTTGTGCTGTAATTTTATATATATTTTTATCTTTATAAAACTTACCTGAATTACTCTCTCCTGCCAAAGCTTTCTTAATAACTTCACTGTAGTTGTAATCAAAGAAATTTTCTAAATAATACTCATTGATACCAACACCTAACAAATCTTGTGCTTTTTTATTTATAGAAAGTATTTTCCCTGTGCTATCCAAGATTAATATAGCCTCATCTATATTCTCCGTAATATGTAATATTTCTAGATTTTTTCTATACAATTCCGCCACTCTTAATTTCAATTCTTCTTTGTGAGAATTTAATTGTTTTAATAGCGGCGTTAATTCATCATAAACATTATTTCTTAATGGATTTTCTAGATCTAGATCTTTTAATGGAGCAACTATATTTTTAGACAATCTTTTAGCTAAATATATAGATAAACAAACTATGATTATTAAAAAAAAGATAATGGGCTGTATTATTCCTATTATTAAAATGATTGGAGTAAATTGTTTACTCATTATTCTAACAAAACTTCCATCTGCTAATTGTTTTGTACTATAAGTTTTGGTTTCATAGTAAGAGTTAACAATTTCATATCCATTTCCTATCTTATAATTTTCAATAGGTTCATTTTCTCCAATTCTATCTTCATCCAAGCTATCAAAAATAATTTTTCCATCTTTATTAATAATAGTTATTTGATAATCTTCAAATTTCGATTTCTTTAATTCTTCCAAGCCATTTTTTTCTATTAAAATTGTAATTACAGACAACTCATCTATTAGTTTATTTTGCTGCTTGTTATTGAAATAATTATTAATAAAAGAAAAAGAAAGAATAAAAGATAGAACTAGCGAAATAACTGAAACTAATATTATTGCGTTTGCTATTTTTTTAGTCATTTTTATCCTTTCTTAACTTAAAACCTATTCCTCTAATAGTTTCTATTTCGTTCGCAATAGTTGGTATTTTGGAACGTAAACTTCTTATATGAACATCTAGTGTCCTACTACTACCAGAAAAATCATATCCCCAAACTTTTTCAAAAATTAACTCTCGAGAAACTGCTCTCCCTATATTTTCTAAAAGAATAATAAATAATTCATACTCTTTATACGTTAATTCAACAACAGAATTGTTAACTTTTATTGTTCTCTCTTCTTCGTTTATTTCTACATCTCTATATTTTATAATATTTTCTTTTACCTTATTTTTCTTTCTTCGTCTAAGTACAGCTTTTATCCTTGATATTAATTCAAGTACACTAAATGGTTTCGTAATATAATCGTCGGCTCCACTATCTAATGCAACTACTTTACTATACTCCTCGCTTTTTGCAGTAAGCATAATAATATACAAATCATCTAATTTACTATTTTTTCTAATTTCTGCTAATATTTCTAAGCCACTTTTTCCTGGTAACATTATATCTAGCAAAAGTATTTCTACATTGTTTTTTGTTAAAAAATCTATTAAACAATCTCCAGTATTAAATTGTTTTATCTCATAATTATTAGCTTTTAATGCATATCCTAATAATTCTTGGATGCTATTGTCGTCTTCGACTATTACGATCATAAAGTTCACCTCTTATTCGTGATGACCGGTTAAATAAAAAGTTATCCATTCTGCAATATTCGTAGAATGATCTGCTATTCTTTCAAAGTATTTTGCTACTATAAGTATATCTATTACTTTTTCTTCATCATGATGTTCATTTTTTATATAGTCTATTATATCACGTTTTATGTCTACATATAAAGCATCAACTTTTTCATCTAAATTAATTACTTCATTCGCCACATTTAAATCACGCTCACGAACAGATTTTATAGCTTTTTCTAACATCGTTCTAGTTATATTTGCCATTTCGGTAATAGCTTGGCGGTCAGGTGCATAACTAGCATTAGTTACTCTTGATAAATTGCTAATATCACAAGCTTGATCTCCAATTCTTTCGATATCTGTTATCATTTTTAATAAAGAAGATACATTTCTCAAGTCTTTTGCTACTGGTTGTTGTTGAATAATGAATCTGATACAATCATTTTCAATTTCTTGTTCCAAACGATTTATCTTACTTTCAATTTCAAAAACTTTCTCATTATGTTCTGATGTTCCAGCTAAAAAATCATCTATAGCCAAATTAATTGCCTCATGACACATCCCTGTCATTTCTACTACTTTTAGTTTTAATTGTTTCAAATCTTCTTCAAATCTTCTTCGCATGTTTCACCCTCCACTTTTATCCAAATCTTCCTGTAATGTAGTCTTCTGTCTTCTTATTTTTCGGATTGAAGAATAACTCATTAGTGTCTCCAAATTCAATAACTTCTCCTTGCAAGAAAAATGCTGTATTATCTGATATCCTTGTAGCTTGTTGCATGTTATGTGTAACTACAGCTATAGTATAATTTTCCTTCAAACTTAATACTAATTCTTCTATTTTTGCCGTAGAGATAGGATCAAGAGCACTTGTAGGTTCGTCCATTAATAACACATCAGGATTAACTGCCAATGCACGCGCTATGCAAATTCGTTGTTGTTGGCCGCCTGATAATGCTATAGCACTGTTATTTAATTTATTTTTAACATCATCCCAAATTGCTGCACCTTTTAGTGCTTCTTCTACAATATAATCTAATTCCGCCTTACTCTTTATTCCGTGTGTTCGAGGTCCATACGCCACATTATCATATATACTCATAGGAAAAGGATTTGGTTTTTGGAATACCATACCTACTTTTTTCCTAAGTTCATTTGGATCAATTTTTTGAATATCTATTCCATCTAACAAAATTTCTCCCTGTATTTTACATCCATCTACAAGATCATTCATTCTATTTAAAGATTTTAAAAATGTACTTTTCCCACATCCACTAGGTCCGATAAAAGCTGTTACTTTCTTTTCCTCTATCGTCATATTAATTCCTTTTAAAGCGTGGAAATCTCCATAATGTAATTGTATATCTATTGCTTCTATTTTCTTTTTCATTATTTTGCTCCTAAATTATTCTCCTAATAATTTTGCAGAAATCTTCTTATCTATAAATAAAGATAATAAATTAATCAATATAACTACAGCTAATAATACTAAAGCTGTTGCATAAGATTTCTCTGCATTTATACCTTCACTCCACAACGCAAACATGTGAACAGCTAATGTTCTACCAGCTGTATCATAAGAAGATGCTATTTGTGCTACTGTCCCCGCTGTATAAATTAACGCTGCACTTTCCCCAAAAATTCTACCAATCGATAAAGTTATCCCCGAAAAAATTCCTGGTAAAGCTGAAGGTAAAATTATTTTGTATATTGTTCTTAACTTTCCTGCTCCCAAACCATAACTTCCTTCTTTTAGACTTTTAGGAACAATTTTAAGTGCTTCTTCTGTACTTATTATTATTAAAGGTAACACCATTATTGATAATGTAAATATACCCGATAAGATACTGTATCCTTTAAATACTATATTAACAAATAACAACGTTCCAAACAAACCATATACAATAGACGGTGTACTTTGTAAAGTTTGAATGGCAATTCTTATAAATTTTACTATTTTATTATTTTTGTCAGCATACTCATTTAAATAAATTGCCGCACTTACACCTATAATAATTGAAATAACTAAAGTAAATATAACCAATGTTAAAGTATTAATAATCGCTGGCATAAGCGAAACATTCTCACTATTATAATTTAGTGCAAACATATCAAAACTTAAGCTACCGATACCTTTATAAAAAATATATACTACTATACTAAAAAGACTTATAGCACAAACCAACATAGCAAAATATACTACAAATTTTAAAAGTTGTGCTTCTAATTTTCTATTTTTCATTCACTAAACCTTTCTTGTAAAATAATTTAAAACAATATTTACTAAAAATGTACTTACTAATAATACTAATGCTGTTGCTACAAGAGCTTCTCTATGCAATCCAGTTGCATAACCCATTTCTAATACGATATTACTTGTTAATGTTCTTGCTCCTTCAAGAAGTGATGACGGTATACGTGCCTGATTTCCAGTTACCATAATAACAGCCATAGTTTCTCCTATAGCGCGACCCATTGCTAAAATTATACTAGTTATTATTCCTGATTTTGCCGCAGGCACTACAACTGTAAAAATAGTTCTTTCTTTCGTTGTTCCAAGTCCTAAAGCACCCTCATAATAACTTTTATCTACTCCACGTAAAGATGTTTCGCTTAAAGTTATTATCGTTGGTAAAATCATTATTCCTAAAACTATTCCACCTGCTAATATACTACTACCACTTACTCGAAATGTATCACGAATAAATGGAACTATAACCATTACACCAAAGAAACCATAGACTACAGATGGTATAGATGCTAAAAGATTGATACCTTGTTTTAATAATCCGTAATATTGTTTTTTGGCATAAAATGCTAAATATATAGAACTAAGCAAACCTATTGGTGTTGCTATTATTAACGCTAAAAAAGTTATATAAAACGTTGTTACTATCATTGGAAAAATACCGTAAGCATCTGCAGTAGGCTTCCAACGATTAGCTCCAATAAAATCTAAAAATCCTATTTTTGAAATACCACTAACCCCTGTTTTTATAAGAAAAGCAAAGATTAATATAACAAAAACTATAGATAGTACCGCACTAAAAGCAAAAAAATATTTTGCAAAATTTTCTCTTTTACTATTCACAATTAATTCTCCTTAATAACATCTTTCCAATTAACTAAATTACCTTGATAAATATTTTTTATCTGATCGCTAGTTAAATTATTTAATTTGTTTTCTTTATTAACTATTAACACTAGAGCATCTATTGCTAATACGTAGTTAGTTATTGAATTACTTTTTTCTTGTGCAGTTAATTCTCTCGAGCTCAAGCCTATATCACTAATCCCAACAACCGCATTTTCTATTCCATTGGTAGAATCACTTTGATTAATTTCAATAGTGACATTCTTATTTAGTTTTAAATACTCTTCTTTTAGCTTTTCTACAATAGGTGCAACAGATGAAGAACCAGATATTGTAATTTTTCCACTGGGATTTGTACTCTTATAATTCCCTGTATTTTCTTTAGAAATGTATTTGAATTTTTCTACAACTTCTTGTCCTTCTTTAGAAGACATATACGCAAGAAAATCTTTTACTGCTTCTTTATCGTTATT
>CAMEOL010000055.1 GCA_945929765.1 uncultured Gemella sp. | reverse complement strand
AATGATAAGTTAACTATTTATGTAACAAAAGAAAATTCTAATGAGTTTGTAACTAATTTTCTGGAAAAGTAGTTAATAACTATAGATAAAGCAATATCAATATGATAAAATTGTAATAGGGAGATTAGCAGGGAGGATAATGTTAATGACTATTTTAACATATTTAGGTATTGCTTTTATATTTATTTTTTTATGCGCATATGCTTTTTGGATAAAACTAAAAAAAGGTAAACCGGGTCGAATATCAGGTGCCGAAGTTGAATCAAAAACATATGATGAAGCACTAGTAATAGATGTTCGTTGGAATAAAGAGTATGCAAGAAGACACGCTGTAAATGCAATAAATATACCTATAAAAGTATTACGTGACGGTAGTAATATATTAGATTCGTATAAAGAGAAGGATATAATACTATATTGTGTAGTTGATATTACATCACGAAATACAGAAAAAATATTAAGAGATCGAGGATTTACGAAATTACACATAGGAGATGGAGTAAAACAATATCCATATGGTGAGGCTAAGTTCAAAAACGTAATTATGGCAGAAATGAAGTATTTGCGAACAAGATCTAATCATATTTTACTAAATGTAGGTGATGTGGAATTTGAAAGTACAGAAAGAAAAAGTTCTAAAGAAAAGGCGTTAGAAGCAGTAGCTGATATAGACAACAATACAATTATATTTGTATATAGTAACAACGCTAATGATTCTTTAGAAGTTAGTAAAACATTAGCAAATAACGGAAAAAATATAATTAATTTAATAGAGCCTATGGATGTAAAAAAATATATATTTACACCTCTTAATAAAAAAGATTTTCTAGATGTTCCTGTAGAACAACAAATTTCTGATTGTGGTTGAGAATCTGAAGATTAAGGATAGGTTATCCTATAGATATAAAGGAGTAGCAATGAAAGTATTACACATATTAGCACAACTACCGATGAAAACAGGAAGCGGTGTATATTATACAAATTTAATAGATGGGCTAAAAGAATATAACGATATAGATCAAGCTTGTCTATATGGTACTACCTCAGAATATAAAATAAATATTTTGCCAGAAACAAAACAATATGAAGTTATTTTTGAATCGGAAAAATTACCATTTCCTATAGTAGGGATGAGTGATATAATGCCTTATAAGAATACTATTTATTCAGAAATGACAGAAGAAATGATAGCGATTTGGCAAGAGAATTTCCGTGAGAAATTAATAGAAGCTAAAGAAAAATTTAATCCAGATGTTATAATAACGCATCATTTGTGGATGCTGACATCAATGGTAGCAGACATATTTTCTGACAAAAAATTAATAGCTATTTGTCACAATACCGACATACGTCAAGCGGAAAAACATCCGAATATGAAAGAAAAATATGTAAAAAATATTTTGAAATTAGACAAAATATTATCGTTAAGCGATAACCAAATTGAAGATATAGTACGTGTATATGATTACAATAAAGATAATATTTATAATATTGGTGCAGGATATAACGATAAGATATTTTATCCTATTGACAGTTATAGCGAAAAAGAAAATATTGAATTCCTTTATGCAGGTAAATTCGATGAATCGAAAGGTTTTTATGAACTAATAAAAGCATTTAATATTATGAGTACTAAACATAATAATATAACATTAGATCTCATTGGAAATATTACCGATAATAATAGAGAGAGAATTGAAAGTCTAACAAAAGACAATGATAGTATAAAAATTTACAATACAGTAAATCAGTTAGAATTAGCAAATAAAATGCGAGAAAAAGATATATTTGTTTTGCCATCATATTTTGAGGGATTAGGACTTATTGCAGTAGAGGCTCTAGGTACGGGACTTAGAGCAGTAACGACTAATATAGACGGATTGATAGAATTTTTGGGAGATAAAATTAACAACTCAGAAGTTATAGAATACGTTCAGATGCCGACAATTTATGATACTGACAAAGCAGTAGAGGAAGAAAAACCAGCATTTATTGAAAGATTAATTCAAGCCATGGAAGTTCAATTAATGAGGACACAGCAATCAAGAGCATTACCACCCGAAATATTTTCGGAAATAAAAAAACTTTCTTGGAATGAAAAGATTAAAGAATTGTACCAAATAATAAATAAATAATGAAAATAATGGGAATACTTAGGGTAATAATTTACCAAATTTGAGAGTAATATAATAACTTTTTAACACGTGAAAATGTGAAGTTCAAAATAATGTTGTAGCAAACCATAATTCCTAATAATTAGAATAAATTACTTAGTAATTGGGTTTTATGCTACAAAGGAATCTGCACTTATTTTCACGTGTTTAAATATAAAATAATTCTTAAATTTATTTTATAATTAGTTCCATTAGTCGTAGGAGAAAAATGAAAGTAACATTAATATGTGTAGGAAAAATAAAAGAAAAGTTTTATAGAGAAGCGATAAAAGAGTACGAAAAAAGATTAAGTTCATATATAAAATTAACTACTATAGAAATTAATGACGAAAAAGTTAAGGTGGAAAATGATTCAGAAATAAAAATTTCTATGGTAAAAGAAGGTAACAACATTTTGAGTAAAATTAAGGATACGCAATTTGTTATAACTCTAGAAATATTAGGAGAAAATCTTACTAGCGAGAAACTTGCACAAAAAATAGAACATCTGGCAATAACAGGGTATAGTGATGTAGTTTTTGTAATAGGAGGTAGTTATGGATTATCAGATGAAGTAAAAAGAAGAAGTAATTATGCACTATCATTTAGCAAGATGACATTTCCACATCAACTTATGAGAGTAGTATTGTTGGAACAAGTATATAGAGCATATAGAATAATAAATAATCAGAGTTATCATAAATAGGAGGGAATTTTTTATGAAAATAACTTTAGAGAAAATGGATGACTATACTGCTAGCAAAAAAAGACGTCCAACACCAGATCAATGGAAGGCAATTAGTTTAGAAGGAACGGATATACTAGTTGCAGCGGCTGCAGGTAGTGGGAAGACAGAAGTTTTATCAGAAAGAATATCACGAAAAGTAGCCAAAAAAAGATGGGATATTAGTAGATTATTAGTATTGACGTTCACTACAGCGGCGGCAAAAAATATGCTAGAAAGAATAGAAAATAAAATTGAAAGTTATTTGCTTCATTTGAATACAGAATCAGCTTATGAACACTTAAAGCGACAACGCCTGCTAATGAACGAAGCACAAGTAACTACAATTGATAGTTTTTGTCTTTCAATATTAAAGCAGTTTTATTATTTAGTAGAGGAAGAAATAAACGGCGAAATAAAATATCTATCTCCAAACTTTAAAATTTTGGCTAACAACAAACAATTGTTAGAAGAGACAGTTGAAGAAGTCATAGAGCAATTCGCTAATACTAATAAAAGTCTGCTAGACACAGTTTTTCATATTTTCGAAAAAAAGGAAGATGTTATAGAATTTTTTCGAATAACATACAGTTCTATGTTATCTATCCCTAATTATAAAAACTACATTTTGAATGATTTAACGAAAAATTTAGATTATCTTGTAGGTGAATTTGATTATGTTAGTTTAAATAATCAGTTAACTGCTATAGAAGTAGGAAAAAGTAGTAGTAACTTAACAGATTTTAATCACATAATTAGTAGATATAGAAACTACTTGGAAAATTCAACAAGCAATGATGAAAAAATAATAACAGTAATAAAAAACGCACAACTTACTAACGACAAAAAAGATTACTTAACTAGAGAATTAGCATCTCTAGAAATTGAATTAGGATTAGGAACGAGTAAGTTAAAAACATTAGAGCTAATAGATAAAATTGAAAAAGAAGACGGCTCTCTAAAAGAGTTAACATTTAATATATCTGAGTTAAAAACAGTTATAAACATTTATGCAAAAATACAAAATTTTTCGAAAGTAACAAAAGAAATATTATTAGCAATAGATAATAGATTCAAAGCTAAGAAAAGAGCAGATAATTACTTAGACTTTGCAGACTTAAATCATTTGGCGATAAACGCTTTAGAAAAAAACATAAATGGAAAATTATGTCCTACAGAAGCGAGTGAATATTATAGAAAATTATTTTTAGAAATTTATGTTGATGAATATCAGGATAATAATGATTTACAAGAATATATATTAAATTTAATTAGAGGAGAAGATACTACTTACTTTAGAGTAGGAGATGTAAAGCAAGCTATTTATGGTTTTAGGGGATCTAACCCGGAACTGTTCGAAGATAAGTACCAAAAATATATAAAACTGTCTGAATTAATAAGCGAAGATGATTATAGTGTTAATAGTGATTACAATTTAGAAACTTCTGCGAATGGGATTTGTGTAGTTCTAAAAGAAAATTTTCGAAGTGAGAATAACGTTCTTCAAAGTAGTAATTATATTTTTAATAGGTTAATGTTTGATAGCAATGCAGGTATTAGTTATGATGAAGACAGTGCACTATACTTTCCTAAAGTTAAAGAAAAGAGCAAGACACCTGTTCCAACATATATAATAGCTCCACAAGGAGAAAAAGAAAAAATTGATAATGAAAAAGCTATACACACTATTGCTAAAGAAATATTGACGTCAATAGAAGAGAATAACACAACGTTTAAAGACTATGCTATTTTGGTAAGAAAAACGAAAAATATTGAGGCGTATAAAGAAGTATTAGATTTATATGGAATACCTGTGTATTATAGAGAAAAAGAAGGTTTTGTAGATTCACATAGCTTTAACATTTTATATAGTATATTAAAATTCCTAGATAATCAAAGCAACGATATAGAATTGTTAATTATTTTGAAGAGTGAAATATTTAATTATTCAAATGATCAGTTAGTAGAATTGTCATTAATAGAAGAGAGCAATTTATATAAAAAAATGCTGAAAAGTACAAAATCTAAAGATAAGGAAACTATTAATATTCTTCATAAATGGATTAACTACAGTTTAAATTATTCTCCGTACGAAACGATAAAGACGATATCTAATGACATAAATTTCGTTAACTATATGACAACTTTTTCTATAAATGATGAAGAAGTAGATTACTATGAAAATTTCTTAGATTTATTAGCAGAAACTAGTCAAAACAGTATTAATTTGAGTTATACATTAAATAAGTTAAAAAAAATTGTCAAAATAGAAGAATATGAAACTAAAAGAAAAGTCCCAAGTAATAGCGTAACGATATCGTCAATACACATTTCTAAAGGGTTAGAATATAAATATGTATTTGTAGCAGGTTTAGAAAAGGATATTATTGGTACAGACTATACAGGAAGTATTATTTATTCTAAGGAATTAGGAATAGTTCCGAATATAGTGACTATTTATGATAAAAAAGATAGACAGGATCTTAATTTATTATATGATCTAAATTCTCTTTTGATAAAAAAGAAAATTTATGAAGAAGAGGTAAGAAATCTTTACGTAGCACTTACAAGGGCAGAGAAAGAATTATATTTAGTATCATTAAAACCTATTATTCTTAGTGGAGAAGAAACTTATACAAAACAACAAATAAAAGGTAAGTTTTTAAGTTCAAAAAATTATTCCGAAATGTTAAATTCAGTATTAACAAATTATCCTCAAGATTTAACTGTGGCAAACGAGGTTGACGCAAAATTCGAAACGAAAAATTTTGTTGAATCAATTAATGTAGAAGAAAGCGAGAAATTAAATAAGAATATCCTTTTATCTGATATAATGTCAAAAACAGAAAAATTAGAAAAGGGTGTTACATTCATACCAATTAACGAAAATAATAAGAAACATTACTATCCACTGAAAACATCGTATAGTGCTTTGAAAAAAATTAATAAAGTTAGAGATGAAGAACAAGAAAAAACAGAAAAATTAACAAAAAAAGATTATTTACTATTCGGAACATCGAATAAAAATAGCAGCTCGGTTGCTTTACTTAGAGGAAATGCAGTGCATAAGTTGTTTGAAGCTATAATTAAAGATATAAGAAGTGGAAATGAAATAGACAATATTCCGCAATATTTAGAAAATAAACTATTAACGGAAGATATTGTAAGAAATATAAAGGAACAGAGGGTTTTATCTGAAGAAGAATACGTATCATTAAATAATGAAAAAGATTACTAATTAATATCAAGATTTGTATGTAGTGATATAATGGAAAAAATAAAAAAATCAGAAACAGTAGAAACAGAAATAATGTTCACCACTAGCCAAAAAACAAGTGAATTATACGTTGATAATACCGATGATCATAATATTATGCTCCAAGGGGTCGTTGATTTACTAATAAAATTAGACAGTAGTAATTACATAATAGTCGATTATAAAACAGACTATGTAACCAAAAAAGATGGCGAGAAAGTTTTAAAAGAACGTCACAAAGAGCAATTAAATATTTATGCGAATGCACTAAAAAAATATTATAATAATCAAATTATTGTAACCAAATATATTTATTCTTATGTGTTGGCTAAGTTAGTAGAGATAGAATAAATTCGTTAGACAATAAAATAACTATATGATATAATTTTTTAGACAAAATTTTTAGGAGGATAGTAGTGGATACTATAAAATTTTTAATTGATTTTATTTTGCACAT
>CAMEOL010000054.1 GCA_945929765.1 uncultured Gemella sp. | reverse complement strand
AAAGATGGATACAAAATATTTGTTCATGAATCAGAGAGACAAAGAGAACCGAGGTTAGGAGAATTAGTATCTGTACGTATTATAGGAGTAAAAGATAGTGGAGAGTTAAACGGTTCATTCTTACCTAGAGCTCACGAAAGAATTGATGATGACAGCAAAGTTATTTTGGATTATATAGAAAATAATGATGGATATTGTGATTTTACAGATAAAAGTTCTCCAGAAGAAATTAAGGCTGTTTTTGGAATGAGTAAAGGTAGCTTTAAAAAAGCAGTTGGTAGATTATTTAAAAATAAAAAGATAACGATAGAAGAAGATGGATTATACAAAAGAAAGGGTAGATAAAAGTATGAAAAAAGTAACGTTAGATAAAAATATATTATTAGGTGGAATAGTTTTAGATAACGAAAAATGTCAAGTGGTTCATATGAATCTAAAAGCAGGAAATCAGACAGACGATTATAGCAACGATCGTGATATATTAATTTTGAATATTAGTGGAAAAATTACAGTCGCTACAGATGAAAATGTAGAAATTGTTAATGAGTTTGAATTAGTAGAGATACCAAAAAACGTTATGCATGTAATTACTTGTTTAGAAGATGCACAAGTTATTGCATTTAAAATATAGTTAGGAGAACAATGAAAGTTAATTTTTTGGGCACTGGAGCGGGATTGCCTTCTAAATATCGAAATACACAAAGTATTGTTTTTAATTTTATGCAAGAATTAAAAGAGTGTTGGATGTTTGACTGTGGCGAAGCTACTCAACACCAAATTATGAGTACGACAATACGACCATCAAAAATTAATAAAATATTCATAAGTCACTTTCATGGTGACCATATTCTAGGACTTATAGGTTTTTTATCTTCAAGAAGTTTCTTATTAAACAAAGATGAGGAACCTATAACTATATATGGTCCTGTAGGAATAAAAGAATTTGTAGATTTTAATATTAGGGCTACGTATTCAACATTAAATTATAAAATTAACTTTGTAGAATTTGATAGTAGTAATAAAATTTTAGAAAATGAAGATGTTGTCGTAGAATCAGTTGAACTAGATCACACAGTAAAGTGCTATGGCTTTAAAATATCCTTTAAAAATAAAAAAGGAACATTGAATGTTGAGAAGTTACAACAGTTAGGTATAAAACCTGGCCCTTTTTATAGAACTATAAAAGAACAAGATGTTTTTGAATATAATGGCGTAAATTATAATTCTAGTGATTTTTTATCAAAAGAAAAAAAGGGTAAAGTAATTACAATTATTCCGGATACTATATTTTTTGATGATATTATCAAAATAATAAGAAATAGTGATATTTTAATTACTGAATGTACTTATCTTAAAGAAGATGAATTACAACTTGCAAAAAATCATAAACATATGAATATTGTTGATATAAGAAAAATCCAAAAATCCTGTGATATAAATAAAATATTTTTGACGCACATAAGCTCAAGATATGATAAAAATACAATAAAAGAAATACAAGAACAATTAGAAGAAAATTTAATTGTTGTTAAAGATTTAGATGAATTTAATTTATAAGAGGAAATAATATGGTAAATTTTGAAGAAAAAACTATAAATAAAGAAACGGTATACAAAGGGAAAATACTTAATGTAGAGTTACATGATGTTATCTTACCAGATGGAACGTCATCTAAAAGAGAAATTTTGAGACATAATGGTGCAGTTGCGGTGTTAGCAATAACAGATGAAGATGAAGTATTGCTTGTTGAACAGTATAGAAAAGCTGCTGAGATAACAACTCTAGAAATTCCTGCAGGGAAACTTGATTTAGGGGAAGAACCATTACGTTGTGCTGTAAGAGAATTACAAGAAGAAACAGGTTATGCTGTAAGCGAAAATGACTTAGAAAAAATATGTGCAACACACGTTGCTATAGGCTACAGTTCAGAACTAATAACTATTTATTATGTAGGAAATTTATCAAAAAAACAACTAGGAGAAAAAAATCTAGATGAAGATGAATTTTTGAATGTTAAAAAGTACAAAATAGATGACATTTTTTCATTATTAGATAATAATATTATTACAGACAGCAAAACAATAATTGCGCTGCAATGGTATAGAAATAGAAAGGTATAATTTTATTTTATGTCGATATATCAAAATATAATATCAACAATTCAGCAATCAACATATAAATTGACTCCACAAAGAGAAACTATATTAAAAATATTAGTTGACAATGTAAACGAACATCTAAGTGCGGAAGAGTTGTATTTCATATTAAAAGAAGTTAATCCTGATATTGGATTAGCTACTGTATACAGAACATTAGATATATTTTATGAATTGAAAATATTAGAAAAAATAACTTTTGGTAATGGTATCGCAAAATATCATTTACGTCAAACATTTAATAACTCTATGCATCATCACTTAATTTGTACAAGATGTCATAATATTGATACAATATCAAATCCAATATTTACCAAATTAATTAAGTATGTTAATTCTGAGTATGGTTTTGAAGTTCAAGATAATACTATTGCTATACATGGTATTTGTGAAGAATGTAAAAATAACGAGGATCTAAATAATGAAATTAGATAAAATAGAAAAATTTTCACTTTTGATAGCTAACATTATTTATTTTCTTTATTTACTATTTATACTTATTTGGGTTAATTCGTTTAGAAATTATGCAGCTACTGATCATTTGCGTTCTAAATTAGTTGATCAAATACGAGAACAAACAAAATTGACGATGGACAGTGCTAATGTTTCAACAAAGGACATTAATTATGTTTTTGAAATAATGGGAATGTTATCTTATGTTTATGTAGCTGTCTTTGTTTTATTATTTGTATTAATAATTTATTTGCAATTTAAAGGAAAAAGTTATTATATATTTGCCTATATACTACTAGTATATTCGATTGCTATATTAATTTTTACTTTAGGGGTATTATTTATTAGTTGTATTTTATACTTTTTTGTAGGTCTTAGAATTATTATTCGTGCTAGAAGTAGAATAGAAAACAATATTACATAATTTAATATTTATATAATTACTTGACGTATTCTTAACTGCCGTACTACAATATAATTGTAGGGAGGGAGTAAAGTGGTCAAGTATTTTTTTGCGTTAATTTTCGTACTATTGGCTAGTTTTTTTAAGTGTGTCGTAGATAGTAAAGTCAATTTAGAATTTTTTACCCGCAGAAGCAAGTGTGATGTTTGTGATCATCAGTTAAATTTATTTGATTTAATACCAATATTTAGCTTTTTATTTTTAAAGGGTAGATGTCGTTATTGTGGTAACAAAATAACAAAAGATATATTTTATTATGAGCTTAGTGCTGCGATATTAGCTATAATATACTTAGTTACGTATAATTATTACACAATGATTACTACTATAGATATTTCGTTAGTGTTAGTATTAATTTTTCTTTCAATCGAAGATATAAAAACTTTAGAAGTTAATAGTAAGTTATTTATAATACTAGGTATATTAATTTTCATAAAAATAGTTCCTGATTTTACATTATCAACAATAAGTTCATTTTTAGTATTAGCTACAATATATCACATAATGTATTATTTTTTTCAAAATGGTATGGGGTATGGTGATATTAAATTATTAACTATGTTATCTTTTACTACGACAACGTTAGAAGGATTTTATTTGTTAGTTATTACGTTTTTATATGCAGGGTTTTATGCAGTATTTTTGTTATTAGTTAAAGAAGCGGATAAAAAAACTAAGGTCGCATTAGTGCCGTTTATTTGTATGGCGTATATAACAATATTAATTAATAGGGAGTTGTTAATATGGTAGAATATAAAACGATAAAACATTTAGATATCGATGATAGACCACGTGAGAAATTAAAAAAATATGGGGCAAAAAATCTTACCGATAAAGAATTATTAGCAATACTATTAAGGTCGGGTACTAAAAGTTTAAATGTTCTAGATTTAGCGGGTAATTTAATAAAAGATATTGGTAAAATTCAAAATTTAAAAGATGTTACATTTTCTGAATTAACGAAGCATAAAGGTATAGGTGTAGTAAAGGCGATAGATATTTTAGCGAGTCTTGAATTAGCTAATAGAATATTTATGACAGTAGAAAGGGAAGATATAGTTTTTAATAGTCCAGAAGTAGTAGCTAATTACATAAAACAAAAAATAGAACATTTAAAACAAGAAGTATTTTTAGTGTTTGATCTTGATACAAAAGGTAAGATAATAGAAGAACGAGAAGTTTTCAGAGGTAGTTTATCTTCATCTATTGTTCACCCAAGAGAGGTGTTCAAAAATAGTATAAAAAATAGTGCTGCGAGTATTATTTGTGTTCATAATCATCCGTCAGGAGAGCCTGATCCTTCTATTGAAGATATTTTAGTGACAGATAAATTAATAAAGTGTGGAGAAACAATAGGTATAGAAGTATTAGATCATATTATAATCGCAAAGTATGGGTATTGTAGTATAAGAAAGTTTTTTAATTATCTAGAAGTTGAGAATATTCCTTTAACAAATTTAAGTAAAAAGAAAATTCAAGCATTAATACAAAAATATAATTTATTGAGTGATTATTAAAAACGAAATGATAAGTTTAAAAATTTCAGTTCTTACGAATTTTATTATTCGTTTCAGTTCGTGTAATTATTAGTATATATTTGATTTAGAACCGTAAAAACCGTCCTAAAAGCTTATATAATAGCTTTTAGGGCGGTTGTAAATTTATTAAAAAATGTAGTAATTTATTTTGATTTTCTTTGTCTTAAAATTTTTTTAAACTTAAATAAAGAATTAATATATAAATCTATTCTAAAAGCAAAAACGTCATGTAATTCATCAATAATATTATTTTTAGTAAATGATTTAATTATATACATTGACTATGCATTTTTTGATTTTGTAATATTAGCGCTACTAATGTTTTATTCTTTTGTGTATACATTTATTTATTACAACAAAAAATACGATAGAATACTACAAAAAACTCAAGAAAAATTTGACTTTTTTTATTTTTATATCAACGTTTATCGTATTCTTTATTCTATAAGTGTCAAACTACCGTGCACTTCAAAACAGGGGAAGTCATATCAATTTGATGTGGTTTTTTCTTTTTCACTATGAGAGAGTAAGGTTATCTGATATAATATATTGAGTAAACGAGGATTAAACAGATTTGTAGAATATGATTAAATCAAGGATAGAACAAATCGTTAAAAGATGCGACATGGAATAGCCAAAAACGAAAGATTTGGGTATGGAATTAGTAAGGGATTTAGTTTGTCAGCTTTATAGCGTCAAACGTCTGACTACAGGTAGCTTTAGTTGCAGTAGAATTAATTTATGAACTATCATTTGATAATGACTATGTATCATCACAAGAATTAGCAGAATTTGTAGCCGGAAAATATATACTTCCAATTCTTATTATATTAGCTATAATTACAGTAATAGTGGTATCTCCGACATTAGTATCAGGAGGAGCAGTAGCAGCAGGTATAGCATTTCTAATAACAAAATAAGGAGCAAAAAAATGAAAGTTATAAGAGAAATATTAATAGCGTTAAGAAAGACGATAATAGTTATATTGACAATAATGTGTTTAATATTACTTATCAATTTCATTTATGGTTATATGAACAAAGCAGATTTAAATAATATAACCGATAGAAAGTACAAAAGAGAAAACCGTGAATATTTAGTGACTAGCATAAGTAAAGATGACTATTACTACTTTGATTTTTATCAAGATCAAAATGGAACGGTTTGGTTAGATGATTATAGAAAAAAATCAGGAACGACAGATTATGGAACAGCAATAGAATTTCTAGTTCATCCTGGACTACCTAGATTAAAACCAGAAAATATTCGAATAGAGTGGGAAAAAGGAAAATTAGAAAATGGATATGAATATGATATAGCTTACTTAATAATAGATGTAAATGGAGAAGTTATTGCAAAATTAAGAGGAGAGTATTATAAATAATATAAAATTTTAATTAGGAATTAAGAAGAACAGCAGTAGCAGCAGGTATAGCATTTCTAATAACAAGATTAAAACAACCAACTCAGGAGCAAAAAATGAAAGTGATAAGAGAAATATTAATAGCGTTAAGAAAGGCGATAATAGTTATATTGACAATAATGTGTTTAATATTACTTATCAATTTCATTTATGGTTATATGAACAAAGCAGATTTAAATAATATAACCGATAGAAAGTACAAAAGAGAAAACCGTGAATATTTAGTGACTAGCATAAGTAAAGATGACTATTACTACTTTGATTTTTATCAAGATCAAAATGGAACGGTTTGGTTAGATGATTATAGAAAAAAATCAGGAACGACAGATTATGGAACAGCAATAGAATTTCTAGTTCATCCTGGACTACCTAGATTAAAACCAGAAAATATTCGAATAGAGTGGGAAAAAGGAAAATTAGAAAATGGATATGAATATGATATAGCTTACTTAATAATAGAAGTTAATGGGAAGTTATATAATCGTGCTACTAATCATTATTATACGAGATAAAATATTTATTGAAATAAAAAGTATAGACGAAAAGAAAGCTGATTGCAGCTCTTTTGAAAATTATATTTTGTATAAATCGAGATAAAAAATGAGTGACATATATTAGGTCACTCTTAGCTGTAAATATATGTTTTTATAAAAAAAACATATAAAAAATACAAATAAATTAGGAGATATTGTATATATAATTATATAGTATATCTCATTAAAAAATAT
>CAMEOL010000053.1 GCA_945929765.1 uncultured Gemella sp. | reverse complement strand
GATGATTCGATACCGTATACTCCGGAGTGTGTTAATTTATCGTATTGATTATTTCCTCCTCCTGCTATACGAACATATGAGTCACGAGGTGTTGTTGTTAATAGTATTTTGTTCGTTTTTTTGTTTACAGTCATTATTATGTTGACGTCACTACGAGCAACTGATGTTATTGGTCCGTATGTATCGATACCACTAATATATATGTTCAATGTATCTTTGTTTGATGCTACTAGTTTTTTCTCTACTGTTTTTTGGATTTTAAATTCATAAATTTTTTTTATTTTTTTAGCATAATCACTATCATTTAACTCTATTATATTTTCGTATGAGCTATTTAATACAATTGCGCTTGTTTTTCCATTTATTAATGCATCATATCCTTTTACATACGAATCTGATTCTACCAAACTTATATCTACATTTTCGTTTTCTTTTACATTTTTTAATAATGCATCAATATTTTCTTTATCTGCTTCTAAAGGCGCTGCTATTTCTGTGTTAACTAGATCTTTAATAGACGATATATTGCTATCTTTTAGGACAGCAATACTCATAGTTTGTTCCATTACCGTTGCGTTAGTATTTAGTTTATTTAGCGTATTAACTAGACTATCCAATTTAGCATTTGCAAAGTATGAAGAGATAAGAAACACTAAAGCTAGTATTATCGTAAATATTCTTCCTTTATTTTTGATTATCAAAATTAATAAAATACATGTTAATAATATTACTACTGCTAATAATATATAGTTAATATACTTGAAATTTAATATATTATTACTGAATATTTTATAAAATGCTAATCCTGCAAAAATTAAGCCCAAAAAAAGAAATAAAAAATTAAGTCCCCTAAAAATATTTTTAGAATTCAAAAAAATGCCTCCCAACTCCTAATTTACCCCTATAATTTTATCATTGATAGTTATTTTTGTAAATACAAATATCTTATGTAAGTGTTATATTTATACTATTGTTTATTTTTTTATGATATAATTAACCTAAAATTATTTATCCGAGGTAATATTATGAATATAATAGAAAATAAAAGTATTTTTGTTGCACAAGCTAAAGCTCTTCTAGACAGTGAAGATAATTTATTTGCTAATTTAGCTAATCTATCTGCATTATACAAAGAATATCTTCCTGATACTAACTGGGTTGGTTTTTACTTAAAAGATAATTTGCAGAACAATCTTGTTCTTGGTCCTTTCCAAGGAAAAGTTGCATGTGTAAGAATTCCCTTCGATAAAGGTGTTTGCGGTCATTGTTACAGAGAAGCTAATCCTGTTTATGTTCCGGATGTTCACAAGTTTCCTGGTCATATAGCTTGTGATAGTGCAACTAATAGCGAATTAGTTATACCTATTATTCAAGACAACGAAGTAAAAGCTCTACTTGATATTGACTCTGTCTCTTTTGATAGATTTACTGACAAAGAAGTCACTGCCTTTACTGAAGTTACTTACGAAATAGCTAAATTTATAAAATTTTAGAATAATAATGAAGATCGACAAACTTAATATATTCCTTTGAAATTATGATTTAGTTTGTCGATCTAGTAATTCTATTAACAAATAAAAAATAACCATCTTTAGATACTTTAGCAGAGTAAAAGAAGGTTATTTTTATCTTTTTACACGAGCTACCATCTTTAAAACGGCTCTCTTTTTATATCTACATTTTAACATGATCTTTTTATTATTTCAATGATTATACATTTTTACTTGTTTTTATTTTACTTTCTTCATTGCAAAATGTTATAATTTTCTACAGAGAGAAGTTCGCTAGTTTTCTAGCACTAAAGATCGGTGGCTACTTTATTTTCAGGAGGTGGTGCTTATGTTTGCATTTTACCTATTCTATGAAAGGAGTAGCTTATGTCTGCTTTTGAAATTATCCAGACGATTTTTGCTTTTGGTATGTTCACCATCGCTCTAATCGCTTTGATAATTGAAATAACAAACAAAAAATAACCATCTTTAGTACTTTGGCAAGGAAAAAGATGATTATCATTTAAATTTCTTACGAGCCACCGTCTTTAAAACGGCTCTCTTTTATGTTTCCATTTTAACACATTATTCCTTTTTTTTCAAATTTTTTAGTTATTTTTATCCTTAAAATTAAGAAACGCCTCTAAAACCTTAATTCATCGAAATAGATTTTTTGAGCCGCTTCTTAACATTTGCTAAATTTTCTTTATAATCTTTATTTAATTATATTATATTATTTTTAACTTCTAATTATTTCACATCTTGTGATAAATCTACTTTATCTAGAGGAATAACTTTCGTTTTATACTTAATTTTGTGGTATAAATAGAAGAATAAAAATACAGGAACTCCCATATAAGTAGTAATAATTCCTCCCCAATCTACTATACCTTGCGTTACTAATTTAGTATCTTGTCCACTCATAACTACTCCACATAGCATCAATGCTAATATTGGTCCTACTGGGAACCATATTGCTCGGTATTTAAGATCATTCAAATCTTTTCCTTGATACATATACGCTTTTCTAAATCTGTAATGACTAATAGCTATACCTAACCAGGCGATAAATCCTGTTAATCCTGATGCTGCAACTATATAAGTATATGCATTAGCACTAGTTAATTGTACTAAAAATACAATAATTACTACTGCAGTAGTTGCTATTAACGAATTGATAGGTGTTCCCTTCGCATTTAATTTTGCAAAAATAGGATAAGCTAACTTGTCTTTACTCATGGCATATAGCATTCTTGTTGATGCATACATCCCTGAATTACCTGCTGATAAAATCGAACTTAATATTACAGCATTCATAACACTAGCAGCAAAAGCAAAACCTGCATTTTGGAAAACAATAGTAAATGGTGATTTTGCTATTTCTTCTGAACTAGAAGCTCCTAACAAATCAGGAGATGTGTAAGGAATTAAAAGACCTATAACTACAATTGCTAATACGTAAAATATTAAAATTCTCCAAAATACTTGTTTTACTGCTTTTGGTATAGTTTTTTCTGGATTCTCACTTTCTCCTGCCGTAACACCTATTAATTCTGTTCCTTGGAATGAATATCCTGCTATTAAAAATACACCAAGTGCCGCTAATACTTTGCTAGAAATAGAAGTATCTGTTCCGATAAAAGGAGCTTCTCCTACTGTAAAGTTACTAAACCCTACATAACCACTTCCCATAATACCGAATATTGTTAAACATCCAATTACTAAGAAAACTACTACTGTAACAACTTTAATAAGCGCAAACCAATATTCACTCTCACCATAAACTGATACACTCAGCGAGTTAAGACCAATAATTATTAGTAAGAAGATAACACTCCACGCCCAACTTGGTAATACTCGCATAGGCTCCCAGTAGCTTACTGCTAATGCTGAAAGTTCTATATCCGCTGCTACTGTAATTACCCAGTTAAACCAATAATTCCACCCTAGTGCAAACCCTAAAGATGGATCAACATATCTAGATGCATAAGTACTAAATGATCCTGAAGTTGGCAGGTATGTAGCCATCTCACCTAAAGATGTCATTAAGAAATACACCATAAGCCCTATAGCTAAATAGGCTACTAACGCTCCTCCTGGCCCTGCACTACTTATAGCCTGACCACTAGTCATAAATAGACCACTACCAATACATCCTCCTATGGCGATCATAGTTATATGTCTTGATTTTAGATCTCTTTTAATTTCTGTCTCTTTTGACATAATTTTTCCTCCTATATACATAAATAAAAATGCACAACATCATTTTAGAGTTGTGCATATCGCACCTCCAAAAGTAAAGTAGCTCAACATAACATCACTGTTATGACAGTTCTATGCTTATTCAACATAGCCCCAACAATATGTATTTAGGTTACATATCATTTCGGCAATATTTCCTTTTACTTTATATCAACGACTCCTAAATCTCAATAAAGTTACTAATAAATATTGCGACCTCCACCTCACTTCTGTGAGGCATTATTAAATTGTCTTCATATATTATAAATGTTGATATTTTAATTGTCAACTATTTTCTTTGATTTTCTTATATTTCATTATTATTTATGTTTTTTCCAATAACTTCTTATTCCGGTTAATAATATTAGTACAGTTATTAGCATAAATATGTAATTTTTAAACGAAAAATATTTTTGCGCACTAACATTTATTATTTCTAGTTGTTTGTTTATATTACTATTTTTTTTCAATTGTTCGTTATGCAATCTAAACTGTTCTTGATTTTCTTTCGAAATTTTAGTTCCACTCAACGATAAATAATAAATATATTTCAAATTTTTTAGAGGATCTAAAGAACTTATATTTGTATTATCGATGGATAAACTAGATAAGTTCACTAGATCTGCTAATACGTCGATATTATTTAAAGAAACGTTATCGCTAAGTATTATTCTATGTAATGAAAGTTTGTTTTTTAGTGGTTCAAGATTTGTGATATTGTTTTGTGTCGCTGTAAATTCGGATAATTTATCTAGTTTTGTTAATGCTGTTATATCTTCAATATTGTTTTTATCCACATATAAAATCTTTAAATTTTCCAATTCACTTAAAGGTGTTATATCTTTTATAGAATTTTCCTCGGCATATAATACTTCTAGTTTATTTGCGTTTTTTAAAAATTCTAAATTATCTAATCCTAATGCTGTTATTTTTAAAGTTCTAATATTTGATAGATTTACGTCTTCTTTAATTCTTTCTTTTAATATAGTGTTGTGACTTATATCTAGCTCTTCTACTTCTAACTCATTAAGAAAATCTAAATTAGTTATTATATTTTTTTTTATATCTAATTTTTTTAATTTTTTTAATTTTGCTAAAGAACTTGCATCTTTTATTTTGTTATTATTTATATTTACATCTTCTAAAGTTGTAATTTGGGTTAGTGGGGTTATGTCTTCAATAAAATTATTTGCTAAATTTATCGACTTTAGATTCACCGCATATTCTAAACCATCAAGAGAAAAGATATTTGCCCAGGGTATATTTAATGATGTTAATTCTGATAACATTTTTTTTGTGACATCTTTACCCTTATAGTTTTTGTCAATATGGAATTTATAGTATTCTAATATTGCTTGTTTCAAATTTAAATCTCTAAATTCGACAATCTCCGAGCTATCTTCATTATTTTTCTTTTCGAATGGTATATAAACATCTTGTGCACTTGCTACAGGTACATATATTATCTGAAAAGTTAAAAGTGTCGCTAAAATTTTTTTTACTCTATTATTCATCTTTTTCACCTCTTTCTATTCTTTTATAATAACTTTCTACATAATTTTGTATATAACTTTTTGTCAAAACAAGACCATGTGCTGCAAAAGGTATTAAAAATATGAAATAAGGAAAAATATACCTGCTTTTAGCTTCCCAAATCATATGAAATAATGTTCCCCCTATAAATGCTATAGGAATTATTAATAGCAATGGATTTTTTTGTCTAATAGCTTTTATTGCAAAAATCGTTGTAAATATATATACGAATATTTGATTTATTTTCATAATGAAAAATAAAATTTTATTAGTAGTACCGTAATATATTTCTTCTACTAGCGTATTTTTTATATTTAATAATATAGTTCCTGTTTCTACGTCTTTCGTAGGAGCTGTTATTACTAAACTTTGAAATGTCGGATCTAAAAATTGATTTTCATATTTTCTCTGATAAAAATCTAAGGCATATTCTGGATTTTCTTTGAAGACGGTTAGTCGTTGTTTTATTGACTGTTTTGAAATTTCTACTACCTTTTCTTCGTTATAATCTTCTTCCGTCATAATGTCATAATTAAATTTATTCCACCAACCAGCTTCTCTATCTCCTTCTTGCATTCCCATTGCGATCCACGTTATTTTATTAACTCCAGGTGAAATTACTTTCCCTGATTCTATTTCGTAATAACTCTTTATTAATTGTGGACTAGTATACATAATTGTTAGCATTCCAAATATAAAAAGTACTAATTTATAATCAAATTTTTTTATTAACATTATTATAACTACAGCTAAAAGAGATAAAAAGTATATAATATTGTTACCTATAAAAAGTATTGCTATATTTAAACTGAAAATTACTATAACTAATAAGTACCAATGTTTTAACTTTGTATACTGTATAAAGTTATATATCGCCAACAAGACCAAAAACATACCGGGTAATGTACCATAAATAAATGCCACATAAAATATTAGTGGAAAAGATAACGCACTTAATATTACAGTTATATATTTAACTTCTATATCAGCTATTATTATATCTACTATTTTGTAAAGCATATATATTATTGCACTTATAGCCAAAGATTGAACTATATATAAAATAAATGTTGCTTTCCCAAATAAAGAAAATATTATTTGAAAAAGAAATACTGTTGTTATTTGATGTGAATATATGTATAAATAGTTATTTCCTTTATCTAGACCCGAATAATTGTTACGCAAAAAATTACTAGCTTGATCTATAACGTTAAAAGGATCAAATTGAACAAAATCTCTTCTTAATATTGCAAAAAGCATACTAGCTAAAAAAGCATATATCATTATTATCAAAACAAAGCGTTCTATTGAAATTTTGTTTTTTATATATTTCGCTAAAAATAAGATAACTATACTAAACATTATTAAAAACAATATGTTCAGTATAGTATTATCCTTTTCGTAATATAATGCTTCTTGATAATCGCTAGGAAAAATAGCTGTTTTTGTCAATACTAGAAAAGAATTAATTAGCATTAAGATAAAAAATATCGTTGCTGCTGTTGTAGTTAGCCAATTAGAAATTAATTCTTTTTTCATATTTCACCTACAATTATTTGTTCAAAAA
>CAMEOL010000052.1 GCA_945929765.1 uncultured Gemella sp. | reverse complement strand
GACATTTACAGCAAATTTTCTTAAAGAATTTATTTCTTTATTGTTCTCAAAACAGAAAAAGAAAATATAGTGATACAACTACACAAAACTCATTGAAATAACGACGGGAAATATATAACATTAATAAAACAAATAATGTTACAGAATGTGAACAAAAAATTCACATTTAGAATTCTGATAAGACAGCTGTTTTCATATTTCCAGGTTATATTTTTTCTAGACATTGTAGTTTAAAAGGTGTATCATAATAGTTGATATTATTTAGGGGGGATAACGATGGACAATAAAGTTGTGAAATATAGTGAATTAAAAAATGATATAAAATTACAAAATTTAGTGGTTATTAAAAGAGATGGTAGAAGAACGCCTTTTAATAGCGAAAAAATATACAATGCTATAGAAAAAGCTATTTTATCTATTGGAGGACTTCCTAAAACTTATAATATAAAGAAAATAGTCGACGAAGTGTTAGAAGAGATAGTAAGACGTTTCGAAAAAGATATAAAAATATATGAAATTCAAAATATTGTAGAACATACGTTAATTGAGTTAGGAGAACAAGCTATCGCTACAGAGTATATTTCTTATAGAACGAATAGAGATATGCAACGTGATAGAAATTTAGACATAAATTTTGCTATAGAAAAATTAGTTAATAGGGACGAAAGTTTAGTAAACGAAAATGCTAATAAAGATAGCCTAGTTTTTAATACTCATAGAGATTTGACTAGTGGTGTAGTAGCAAAGGCGATAGGATTAAAAATGTTGCCTAAACACGTTGCTAATTCTCATCAAAAAGGGGAAATTCATTATCATGATTTAGACTATTCTCCATATCAACCATTAACTAATTGTTGTTTAATTGATTTTAATGAAATGCTTACTAAAGGTTTTAAAATAGGGAATGCTGAAGTAGAAAGTCCAAAAAGTATAACTACAGCTACAGCACAGATGGCGCAGATTATAGCTAATGTTGCGTCTAGTCAATATGGAGGTTGTAGTGCAGATAGAATAGATGAAGTATTAGCTCCTTTTGCTAAATTAAATTATGATAAAAATCTAAAATTAGCAAGGCAGTGGATAGAAGGTGAAGAAAAACAAAAACTGTTCGCATTAGAAAAAACAAAAAAAGATATTTATGATGCGATGCAAAGTTTAGAGTATGAGATAAATACGCTTTATTCTTCGCAAGGACAAACACCATTTACGTCATTAGGATTTGGATTAGGAGAAGATTTTTTTGCTCGTGAAATCCAAAAAGCCATTTTGAAGGTTAGAATTAATGGTTTGGGAACAGAAAAAAGAACAGCAATTTTTCCGAAATTAATTTTTACTCTTAAAGACGGAGTTAATCTTAAAGAAACGGATCCTAATTACGATATAAAACAATTGGCACTAGAATGTTCAACTAAAAGAATGTATCCTGACGTTATTATGTACGATACTCTTGTGAAAATTACCGGAAGTTGCAAAACGCCTATGGGTTGTAGATCTTTTTTACCTGCTTGGAAAGACGAAAATGGAGTTAATATTGAGAGTGGTAGAATGAACTTGGGAGTAGTTACCCTAAATTTACCGAGAATAGCCATAGAATCAAATGCTGATAAAAATAAATTTTGGGATATTTTAGAAGAAAGACTAGCAATTTGTAAAGATGCGTTAGTTTATCGTGCTAAACGTTGTGGAGAAGCTAAACCTGAAAATGCACCAATTCTTTATATGCACGGAGCTTTTGGTAAGAGACTAGCTGCTAAAGAAAATGTTAGTCAGTTATTTAAAAATAAAAGAGCTACGTTATCATTAGGGTATATCGGTTTGTACGAAGTAGCTACTGTCTTTTATGGTGCAGAGTGGGAAACTAATAACGAAGCGAAACAGTTTACTCTAGATATTATGGCTAAGTTGAAGAATTGTGTTGAAAAGTGGACAGAAGAATATGATTATTGGTTTAGTATTTATTCTACACCGTCAGAAAGTTTGACCGATAGATTTTGTCGAATGGATAAAGAAAAATTTGGTAGTTTAGAAAATATTACGGACAAAGATTATTACACAAATTCTTATCATTACGACGTTCGAAAAAATCCTACTCCTTTCGAAAAAATAGAATTCGAAAAAGATTATCCGTATTATGCAAGTGGAGGCTTTATTCATTATTGTGAATATCCAGTATTGCGTCAAAATCCAAAGGCTCTAGAAGCTGTATGGGACTTCGCTTACAGTAGAATAGGTTATTTAGGAACGAATACGCCAATAGATAAGTGTTACGAATGTAACTATGAAGGAGAGTTTGAACCAACGAAAAAAGGTTTTAAATGTCCGTCGTGCGGTAACAATAATCCAAAAACTTGTGATGTCGTAAAAAGAACATGTGGTTATTTGGGTAATCCACAGGCACGTCCTATGATAAAAGGGCGCCATAGAGAGATAGTTTCTCGTGTTAAACATATGAAATAGATGACGAGATTAGTATGGTAAACAGAAAGTTAAAATTATAATTCGTTAAAAAATAATAAATGATTAGTGATTTTTTTAATGAATTATTGATATTTTTTTGAATACAATTTTGTTATACTAACATTCCTAAACAATTATTTCGAAAAATAACGTAATATATAAAAAATTCTGTGCATAGAATAATTGCATAGAATTTTTTTGCTTGTTCTCAAATGAGACGTTATATAAAAATCGAATAAAATATCATTTAGAAATTTAAGAAGAATGAATACTTTATGTTCTATGCTAACTAGTGAGGATTCACATTTACTTATTGTAGAGTAATTTCTTTTTTTGATTTGTGATAAGTTCATTATATAAGATTTGCTATTATTTTTTGTCTCACATCAATTGTAACACTACAAAATTAAAAAAATGGAGAACTTGAATAATACTATTTTAAAGACGAAACAGAGTGGTATTGGTTAATAGCAAATAAATGGTTAGGTAAGGAATATATTGAGGAAAAAGAAGTTTATGAAGAAGAAAAGACGACTATTTAGTTGTCTTTTCTTCTATTGGATAAATATTTTATTAATTTAATTTTTAAATATATTATTATAGTTATTAATATAATTTGTTCGGTGTTAAATATAGTACCTGAAATTGAATTCAATATTTTATTTGCTATATATGATGATAATATAAAATATAATATTTTTAATTTTATTATTTTTATTTCTAAAAGATTTGTTAATAAAATATAATTTATAATTATGAAAATTATTATTTTTTTTATTTCAATGTTGCTTGCTATTATTTTTATAGCAATTATATCTACTATAAAGAAAAATGAATAAAATAAAAATGAAGCTATTATAAATTTTTTAATCATAACTGTATCATCCCTATATGAATAAATAACATAATACGCATTTCAAACTACGTATAACTAAAAAAGTCCGCACTTAAATCTACAATTTTATACTAACACGCAAAAAATAAAAAACAAGACTTATAATACAAAAAAATATATGGTATAATAAGAAGATAAGGCTTTCAAAATTACAAGAAAAATTATAATAAGTAAATATCGCTATAGAAGATAAATATTAATAATAAAAAGATAATAAAGTAAAAAAAGCACCAATCAGCTTCTTTCTATGCGAGTAAAACCCAAAATAGAAATAAAATAAATAAAGTACAAGGAAAAGTAAGGAAGATTTCTTATAAATTTTTATCTGCTAAAAATTGTCCCCAATCACCACAATTATTAATATTAATTAAAGTTTTTTTACTCATTTTTATTTTATTATTATCTAATAAAAATTCTCCAATTTTAACCAGTTTTTCATTTTTTAGTTTTCTATCTGTTTTATTTCTACGCCACTAAGAAAAAACATACGGTTTGTTTTTTCATGTCACAAATGTTTACATTCGATAGAATACTATCTGCAACTAGTAAAATTTCATATTTTTGTGTATAATATAATAGATAAATAATATTATTAACTAGATAAGGAGGTTGGTATATTGTCGAAAGAAAAGTCAAATATCGAAGAAATGTTTAAAAATTTAATTATGAATAAACAATTTTTCTTTAACCAACCAGATGATAAGAAATATGTAACTTATTCTTTTATTTACGTTGTTCTCACTGCTCTAGGTTCTTACTTAGACGTGTGGTTTGTAACATCATTTTTTTCAGTGTTTCTTCTTAGTTTTATTGTAGGATACAAAGGTTTAAAATATACGAGTTTGTTAGCTGGAGTAGGTATTCTATTGTCTTATGTCCTTAGTGGATACAATAGCGTATTTTGGCATGCTTTGCATTTCTTGGTAGCTATTGTAGTTTATTTTGCATTAGTAAATAGATATCCGAAAATACTGTTAATACTCTATATCGCGGCATTAATATTTTTTGGTGTTTCACTATATTCATCGTTACTAATTAAAGCAGGATTAATGTCGTTTGATCCTAAGCAGATTGAGAATTTTATTAGTAGTTATGTCGACAATGTTGTATCTTTACAACCGAACGTAGATAAAAATTTGTTGTATCAGAGTTTTGATGACATAAAAATACACTTTTCTACATTATTGTTTATTGGGTTTGTGTTTTATTCATTGATTTTGGTACAGTATACTTTGATGACATTAGCTAGAGAAAAAGTAATAATTCCAATTTTCCCTAAGTTTTCGTTAGTGGCAATAAGAGGAATGATAGTTAATGTTTATATTGTTTTGATATTAATATCTTTATTCGTTACAGTATCAGCAGATTATAATATTTTTACTATAGAAAATTTAATGCTAGAAAATATTATTTCTATTATTCGTTGGGCTTTAGTATTTAATGGATTATTTACTTGTTATTATTTTGTTGAGATAAGTAGAGGTAAATTATCAATATTTACACAAATAACATTGTTTGTTTTAATGTATCTTTTTAATCCGATTTTTGAATTAATAGGTTTTGTTGATGCAAGTTTTAAAGTGAGAGAGCGTTATGCAGCGATGAAAGGAGAAAGCTAATATGCAAAATGGAAAATCACATCTAACGATAGCAGTAATAATAGTATTAATAGGCGCTATAGTGATGTACGTCGTAAATCCATATAGTTTGTTAGTTTATATTGCTGTAATTATAGCTATTTGTTTGCCTGCATATTTGTACGGGAGAAAGCTTGAAGAAAATAATAAAGTATATATTAACGATATTACTAATAGAATAAAAGATTCTTCTGATAGAGGCGTAAATAAATTTCCAGTAGGAATTATTATTATTGATAAAGATAGCAAAATAGAATGGGCTAATAATTTCATATATAAACATTTAGATTTAGAAAATATTATTGGAGAAAATATTTTAACGGTAATACCCGAAATAGAATCTCTTTTCGGTGTAGAAGCTGTAGTAGATAATCAATTCATTATCGAAGATAAGTATTATAAAGTTAATTATCAAAAAGATAGTGGGTATATTTACTTTTTTGATATTACAGACGTAAAAGTAGTAATGCAAAGATTTAAAGATACTCGACCTGCAGTAATGTCAATAAATATTGATAATATTGAAGAAATATACGATGGGTTATCAGATGAAGTATCGAGCAAATTGGATTCTACAATAACTACGTTATTAATAGATTGGTCTAAACGCTACGGAATTTATTTAAAAAGAATAGATGAAGATAGATTTGTAGGATTATTAAACGTAAAAGATTTAAAAGAAATAGAAAAAGAAAAGTTTACAATTTTGGATGACATAAGAAATTTAAAAGAACAATTCGAAGCACAAGTTACTTTAAGTATCGGAGTAGGAGTAGGGACAGATTTCTTACCAGAATTAGGAGAATTAGCAAAAACAGCTTTAGACTTGTCTTTAGGACGAGGTGGAGATCAAGTTGCCATAAAAGAAGTCGATGGAACTATTCGACTTTATGGAGGAAAAACAAATCCTCAAGAGAAACGTACGCGAATAAAAGCACGAGTAATATCGAATGCACTCTCTGATATAGTTAGAGAAAGTGATAAGGTTATAGTAATGGGACATTATAGACCTGATTTTGATGCTATAGGTGCTTGTATCGGGATATATGAATTTGCAAAATTAAACGATAGAGATTGTTATATAGTGCTAAATGATAGTGATATTGACGAAACTATTGCAAAAATAATGGACGAAATTTATGAAGATAAGAAGCTTTCAAATATTTTTGTAAGTAGTGATGAAGCATGGGACTTAATGACTACCCAAACTACACTAGTAATAGTAGATACATCTGACTCAGATAGAGTAATAGATATTGGGCTATTAACAAAAGCAAATAAAAAAGTAGTAATTGATCACCATCGAAGAGGTGAGGATATTATAGCCAATCCACTTCTAACTTATATTGAGCCATATGCGTCATCTGCTTCAGAGTTAATAGCAGAACTTATAGAATACCAGTCGAAAGGTTTAAGAATAAATGCATTGTCAGCAACGATTATGCTAGGAGGAATCTTTGTTGATTCTCAAAATTTCACTATAAGAACAGGGTCTAGAACTTTTGATGCTGCAGCTTATTTAAGAAGTAACGGAGCAGATCCAATAAAAGTAAAGACTATATTGAAAGAACCTATAGAAAACTTTAAAGTTCGTGCAGAAATAATAAGTCAAGCAGAACAACTAACTGATGATATAATCATAGCTGTAGCACCAGATTATAATATGTACAATAATGTTATTTTAGCACAAAGTGCGGATATACTTTTAACGATGAAAGATGTTGAAGCAAGTTTTGTAATAGGAAAATTAACTGATGAAAAAATAGGTATATCAGCAAGATCCCTAGGAAACAAAAATGTCCAAATAGTTATGGAACGTTTAGGTGGAGGCGGACATTTATCAAATGCGGCGACACAA
>CAMEOL010000051.1 GCA_945929765.1 uncultured Gemella sp. | reverse complement strand
TATCAACATCCAAAATATCGATAGATAAGATTTCAAATGCTGTTCCTGCATCTAATCCTTTTTCTAGTATTGTTTTAGAAATTCTATCTGGATTTTCTAAAACTACTGTGTGCGAATCTGAAGAACCAATAGTAGAAACTATACCCTCTCCAACACGAGCAATAACAGTATCCTCTCCAGCTCCCCCTACAAGTCGTTCGATATTAGCACGAACTGTAATACGAGCCTTAGCTTTAACTTCAATACCATTTATAGCAACACCTGCTATATATGGTGTTTCTATTACTTTCGGATTAACACTCATTTGTACCGCCTGTAATACGTCTCGCCCTGCTAAATCTATTGCTGCGCATCTTTCAAAAGATAAACTAACAATATTTGCACGATGAGCTGCTATTAGTGCGTTAATTACTCTATCTACATTTCCTCCTGCTAGATAGTGACTTTCCAGTTGATTAATCGTTACTGCTAACCCTGCCTTATGTGCTTTAATCATAGGGTTAATAACTCTACTAGGCACTACACGTCTTAGTCGCATACCTACTAACGTAAAAATACTAACTTTAACTCCTGCTGCTATCGCACTTATCCACAGTCCCAGTGGGAAGAATGTGAAGAAGATTGATAATATTATTACAGCAACTATTACAACAATGGCTATAAATACTCCTTCTGGCACCATAATAACACTCCTTTTTTATTTTTGTCGCACTACTATTCTCATACCTTCTACATGTGTAACTACAACATTGGTTCCTTTATTAATAAACTCCCCTTCTGTTACTACATCATATTTCTCGTCATTTAGTAGCGCAATACCTGCCGGTCTTAAATCTGTAAAAGCGACTAATTGCTTACCTAGTAATGATAGTTCGCTTTCTTTTGCAACATAACCTTTCTCAGTAGAAATTTCTTCGTCTAAAATAAATCTGTTTAAAAACAATAGTTTATTTTTAAAGAAATAAATATTTAACAAATACAATACAATAAATGCAGCTATTGAGACGATTATAATAAATGAGATTTGATGAGTACTTTCATTTACCATAATAATCGAACCTATTAGCGTTATTGTCCCTAGTATTCCTAATATTCCTCCTGGGACAAACATTTCTAAAAGTATTAGCATTATTCCACCTATAAATAGAATGAATACAAACATATTCAACCCATCTTCTAAACTGTGTATAGCTATATACAAAGATAGACTTAATAGTGATGTTATTCCGTATAAGTTAAATCTTTGAGAGAACATTTGCTGACAAAAAGTTAAAAACATAATAATCAACAATATCCAGTCTAATAAAACTATTAAAGAACTGTCTAAAAACATGGCAATCACCTCCGTTATAGCTCAGAATACTCTGTTTCTAGTAAAGACAACAACTCAAATTTAGTATAAATATTCCCATGACCAGGGATTGCATATTCAAAATCTAAATCTTTTAGAAAATTTATATAATTTGCTAATTTATTTTTATCATACGACATTGGTGTTGTTCGATAACTTTTAGAATGGCTATCTCCAATGAAAAGAACTTTTTCATCTTTTACATATATTAACAACGCATCGTCCGAATGTGAATTATCATTTGTATAAAATGAAACTACTAACTTTCCTAAATTTAATGTAAAATCTCCTGATTTTATGATATCAGGCAACTTTATATTTATTTTAGTTAAGTTAGGATAAATTTTTTTCATAATATTTGCACTGTAGATAGTTTCGATTTTTTGATCTATTCTACGATCAATACTAAATTCATCCCATTTCCAATTTGACATTTCAGTTAAGTAGTCATTAGTTTTTTTTGAACTTATTAATTCAATACCTGTATATGCTGCACCAAAACTATGATCCCAATGATGATGGGTAAGTACCGCATATGTAGGTAATGGTAAATTTTCTTTTTTTAAATCTTCAAAAAAATTTAAAACTTGTTCCTCACTATTTCCTGTATCTATCATTATAGAAAAATAGTCACCTTTTATATATCCTATAGCCGGTTCTAAGTGTGAAAATTTATGTTTAGAATAATATACTTTATTTGAGAATTTGTATAACATTTCTACTGGACTCCTTATGTTATATAATTATTATAGCACATATAAATACATTAGAAAAGCATTTACATGTTTATGTTAACATATCTATACTAATATTAGTACTAATCTTTCTTAATAGTAAATTTATGACATTACTTGTTCTTACTCCATAATTTTATAATATTCCATTGACTATATTTCGTACAATAATTAAATAAGAGCAACTCAAAAAACGAAATTTCTAAAAATCGGTTTTATTGAATTACTCCTAAACAATTTATTCTTTTATGAAAAATTTTATAATGTAACTTTTAAAATTTTATGCTTTATGTATAATTGCTATAATATAACTTATAATATCTTACCTTGTATTGCATATATAAATACTACAAGGTTAATATTTTAAATTTTTCACTATTGTACTAGATGACTGTTTTTCTTTGCAGTCAATTCTCTAATATTTTCTTTGATTTCTTGTAACTTACTTTCTCCTGATTTTAGTAGTTCACATATAAGTTCTGTTATATATTCAAAATCTTGTTCATTGTAACCTTTAGTAGTCATTGCAGGCGTTCCTAATCGAAGACCACTTGTTTTCATCGGTGGTAATGTATCAAATGGGATACCATTTTTATTACACGTAATACCTGCTTTACTTAAAAGTGAACTTGCATCATGACCTGTTACCCCTAAAGTTGAATAAGTATCTACTAAGCACAAGTGATTATCAGAGCCATCACTAACTACTGGAATACCATGTTTTTTGAATACTTTTATCATTGCTTGCATATTTAACAATACTTGCTTTTGATATTCTTTAAATTCTGGTTGTAATGCCTCCCCAAAACATACTGCTTTAGCGGCAATAACATGTTCTAAAGGTCCACCTTGTGTCCCCGGGAAAATTACTTTATCAATTTTTTTTGCGATTTCTTCTTTATTAGTTAAAATTATTCCACCACGAGGCCCACGTAATGTTTTGTGCGTTGTTGATGTTACAACATCTGCGTACGGTAATGGATCTTGATGTAGTCCTGTCGCTACTAACCCTGCTATATGTGCCATATCTACAAGTAAATAAGCACCCACTTCGTCTGCTATTTCTCTAAATTTTTTAAAATCTATTTCTCTTGGATATGCACTTGCACCAGCGATTATTAATTTTGGATGATGTTCCAAAGCTAATTCTCTAACATTATCATAATCTATAGTGTGAGTTTCTTTTGTTACTCCGTAAGAAACTGCATTATAGATTTTTCCAGAAAAACTAACTTTACTTCCGTGTGTTAAATGTCCTCCTGCATCCATACTCATTCCTAATACTGTTTCTCCAGGTTGTAACAATGCCATATATACTGCCATATTTGCGCTAGATCCTGAATGAGGTTGAACGTTTGCGAATTTTGCTCCAAAAAGTTTTTTTAATCTTTCTATTGCGATAGTTTCTATTTCATCAACAACTTCGCATCCATCATAATATCTTCTACCAGGATATCCTTCTGCATACTTATTAGTTAAAATACTCCCTGTTGCTCTTAACACATCTTTAGACACAAAGTTCTCACTTGCTATTAACTCTATATTTGTATCCTGTCTCTCTTGTTCTTTTGCTATAATATCAAAAATTTCCTTATCCATAATGCCCTCCTAAAATAATTATCTTTATTGTATCATAATATAAATTATATTTCGAATATTTAAATGCACTACTTACTAAATTCCCAAACAGCTCTTAATTCTGTAACCAATTCATCATAACTCCATGCCTTTAAACTTCTACCTAAACTATTAGGATCATTTATAATATAATCTCCATTTTCATCAATACCTGCTATTAGTATTATGTGCCCAACCGTCGTAAATTTACCTGGGTTTACCGAAGCTATTAAAGGATTCCCTTTCATTAAAGCACTATTTATTGAGTTTTGGTTAATTGTCAACTTTTGGCTATTTAAGCCATATCTGTTAGCTATATACGGAAAAAAATCCCAACTAGTGCCACTCGGCGTAAAATACCCTGCAGCATTCTCTATTTCAACTATTACATCAGGAGTAATCTTATAATCATCTAACAACCCTCCAATAGCCATGGAAACTGCTACCGGGCCACAGCCTCCTATTGCAACATCTGTTGCTCCTAGCGGATTATAAGCCCATCGCCTATCCCATTGTATATAGTATGGGTATTTTCTGTTTAATGTAACGGATTCTCCGTAACTAAAATCTACTCTTTCTCCTGTTAAATATCCATAAATGTACTCTACAGTATCTTTATTGTTTGCTAACAATTTTCTTTGAGGAATAGGTAAATTATTAATGTTTTCATAGATATATTTTCCTTTTTCATTATTATAAGAAAAATTTTCTAAATCAGCATTAACATTATCAATTTGTATTATAAATGGAAATGGCTGATCAACACCTTGAATATTATCTCTATATTGAACTATTGGTTCTGCTTTTTCTAGTATAACATTATCTTTATTTTCCGAATTAATACCCAGCATAAACGATGTAGCTATAATTAAAACTGAACCGATAATTAATTTATTATTAAATTTCACTTTTTACTCCTTTATTTTTTGCTATGTGTTATAAACAATCCCGTAAATACTATAATTAAATAACCTATAATACTATATATATCAGGAATTTCTGTGAAAAATATATATCCTAATATCCCTGAAAATACTATTTGAAGATAATCAAAGACTGCTAATGATCTTGCTGCTGCAAATTTATATGCATAAGTAATGCCAAATTGTCCTACAGCAGCAAAAATACCGACAAAAATCAAATAAACGACTTGTTCTATTGACATCGGAGAATAATCAGTAATAATAGATGGTACCACTACCAAACAAGAAAATAACGAAAAAGTAAAAACTACAAATTCGGGTGATATTCCTTGTGTTCCTAATCTTCTAAGTGCTGTATAAGCTGCTCCTGAACAAAAAGCCCCACATAAAGCCATTATTGCTCCAAGCGATAAAAAATTGTCAAATGATGGCTTAACTACAAGTATTACTGCAAAAAAAGCTAAAACCAAAGATAATAAACCTTTTTTTGAAATTTTCTCATTAAAGAACATAAAAGACAAAATTATTACTACAAAAGGATACAGTCTTTGAATAACTGTAGAATCAGCTAAATTCAAATGGCTTATTGCATAGAAATTACACAATATTCCTATCGTTCCAAATAATGATCTTAAAAATAAAATAAACCAGTCTAATTTTATTTTTGGATAATTTATTATTTTTAAATTTTTTATCAACGGAATTGCTGCTACCAAGGCTGCAATGAAATTTCTAAAGAATGATTTTTGCATTGTAGGAAGATCTCCTGAAAGTTTTACAAACAATGCCATTAGCGAAAAACCAATTCCTGATAAAACTATACAAAATATTCCTAACTTTATATTTTTATTTTCCATAATATTATTCTTTATTTAATTCGGCAAACTTTTCTTTCATAGTTGGATTTTTTCTAACTAATTTTTTAACCGTTAAATCCTCTGCCTTGTTGTTTGCTAATCTTAAGTTGTTGTCTGAAGATATTAAAGCATCTTTAGTTTTTTGTAGATGATTTATAGTTTTATCAATTTCTTCTATAGCTATTTTAAATTTTTTACTAGCGAGTTCGTAATTTCTAGAAAAGGCTGTTTTGAACTTATTTAAATCTTCTTCAAAATTTGTTATATCTATATTTTGAGCTTTCATCATAGCTATTTCTTGTTTGTAACTAAGTGATTTTAATGCTGCGTTACGTAATAAGGTAATGATCGGTATGAAAAATTGTGGTCTTACTATATACATCTTTTCATACTCATAAGATACGTCTACTATTCCTGTATTGTACAATTCGTTATCTGCTTCTAACATAGTAACTAATATAGCATACTCACAATTTTTCTCTTTTCTATCTTTATCTAGTTCTTTGAAAAAATGTTCATTTTTCTTTTTCGTTGCAGTCTCATCACCTTCGTTTTTCATTTCAAACATGATAGATAGTATTTCTACACCTGTATCATCATATTCTCGATAAATATAATCACCTTTACTACCAGTCTTTATATCATTATCTTTTCCAAATTTAGCTTTAGGAAATGCAGTCATTCTTAATTGATTAAATTGTAACTCACAATGTTGTTCTAAACTCTCTCCTATCATTTTTGTTGATTGTTTTGCTTTGAAATCTTTATAGAAAGCAATAGTTTCATCTTTTTGTTTTATTTCTAGCTCATATTTTTCTTTTAAAGATTTTTCTGATAACTCTTGCTCCATATCTTTTATTTTTAATTTGTTTTTAACTTCCAACAATTCTTTATCTTTTTGAGCAATTAATTCTTTAACTTGTAAATCTTTCTCTTGTTCTTTTTCTTGAATAATTTGTTTTTTCTCGAACTCTGTTTCTTTTTTTAATTGCTTATTTTCGTTTTCTAATTGTAAAATTTGTTTCTCAAAAGAGTTAATTTTATCTTTAAATATATTTTCTATATTAGATACTTCTATTTTTACTTTTTGATCATTGTTACTAATAATTGCGTTTAATTCGGTGATTGTTTGATTTTTTTTTGTAAGTTCCTTTTCTAAATTATTTTTCGTTTGTTCTTCTACAAATTTTAATTTTAGTTTGTATTCTTCTTCTTGTATCTTTATTCTTTCATTTAGTTCTTTACTAAATTCATGTGTTCTAATTTGATTTACAATATCTACATAGTTTGTTTCGTCTATTTTAAAAGCTACTCCACAGTGTGGGCATTTTATATCTTTCATTTTCGCTGTCCTCTAATTATTTTCGAATATTTTTTTGTATTCCCCATACCCATATTCTTCCATCTTTTCATACGGTATAAACTTAAGTGCCGCTGAATTTAT